>JBFXEM010000005.1:0-19616 GCA_050180135.1 Solirubrobacterales bacterium
GGCGTCGGGATCGCGTGCGCTCTCCTTCGCGCCTTGCATCCGCGAGACCTCGACATCCTGCTGGTGCGGCAAGAGTTGCGGCCATCGGCGGGAACTCCCTTGAGCTCTCGCTTTCTTCGCTCATTCGCCACCTCGGCGCGCTCAGTCGTGATCTGGTCGGGACGCGGAACCGGTAGCGAAACCGTACGCGCGGTACTACAACGTCGTATCTGGTGCCCTTCAACTATTCGCTTCGAAATGACCTGTGCCGCATTCTCAAGGATCACGGAAATTCCCCACTCTCGATCACGGAGTTTCCCCCACCCCCTCCCTGAGCTTGTCGAGCTCCTCGCGATGCCCCCGCATCCGGTAGCTATCGCCGTCGATGTGCAGGACGCTCGCCCGGTGCAGCAGGCGGTCGAGGATCGCCGCGGGGACGGTCGTGTCCTCGAAGATCTCGCCCCAGGAGGCGATCCCTCTGTTGGTCGTCAAAATGATCGATCCGTGTTCGTAGCGGCAGCTGATCACCTGGAAGAGATGGGCGGCGGCCTCGCCCATCATCGGCAGATAGCCGAGTCGTCGACGATCAAGAGCGCCGGCCCCGCCCAAAAGCGCATCGTCGACGACCAGCGCCCCTCCGATGCCGCCTTGGCGCTTCTGGCCACCAACTCGGCGGCGGTCGTGTAGTAGACGCGGTGGCCGGCGTTGACCGCCTTCAGCCCCAAGGCGATCGCCAGCATCGTCTTGCCGACGCCGGGTCGGCCGATCAGCAGGACGTTGGAGCGCTCCTCGAGGAAGCGCAGGCTCGCCAGCTCTTCGACCATCCGCTGGTCCAGGCCCGGCTGGGCGGAGAAGTCGAATTCCTCCAGGGTCTTGTGGGAGGGGAAGCCGGCCAGCCGCAGCCGCCGCTCGTGGCTCTTGGCCTTCACGGCTTCGACCTCGGCGCCCAGCAGAGTGTCGAGGAAGTCCGCGTAGGAGGGCTTCTCGGACTGGGCTCGCTCCAGCTCACCGGCCAGGCACTCCGCCGCCGCCCCGAGGTTCAGGTGGGCGAGGTGGCCGCGCACCCGTTGGTAGCTGGCGTCTTTGCGGCCGGTCATCGGGCCACTCCGGCGATCTGCGCGTAACGGTCAAGGTCGACGAGGACCTCGCCGCCCTCCTCGCCGCGCAGCTTCGCCGCCGCGGCCAGCGCCGCGGGGCCCGGTGGGCGGTTGGCCTTTGCCTTGCAGGGCGGCGCGGTGGTGAAGGCGCCCAGCACCGCGCGCTCCAAGTCCTTGCCGTGCTCGGCGCAGCGGATCGTCTGGGCGGCGCCCGAGGGCACCCGGCGGTGTCTGGCTACCCGTCGCCCGTGGCCGAAACGATCTCCACCCCCAGCTCGCCGAGGCGGGCCTTGACCGTGACGCTCTGGCCGAGGAGCTCGGGCGGAACGCTGAGCGGTTGCCCTCGAAGTTGACCAGGGCCTGCGGCCCGACCATCCGCTCAACTCCCACCAGTCCAGCTGCAGCTCCTCGCCGGGCTCGTGGTCGATCTCCGTTGTTGGGCCGGGCGATGGTGCGGCAGGCCAGACAGGGCGGGCGCAGCTCCAGCCGGTCGCGTCTCGCTGTCCGGGTCGTTTCACCCTGACGTAGCTCCGCGCTCGAATCGATCCTACGCGGCGATCACCTCCTCGGCTCGATGGTCCGCCCGAGGTGGTTCCGCGGAACCACCTCGGGCGCGACGGATGCGCTCGATCTCGGCCACGGTCCGCGGGGTCATGGTCACGCCGCGCCAGCCGCGCGAGGCCAGCTCGAGCACTGCCCAGATCAGGGTGAGCGCCGAGGAAGCGGCCGATCACCTTGGTGCGGCGCCGCACCTCGACGAAGGTGCGCTCGAGCAGGTTCGTGGAGCGCAGCCGCTTGCGGTGCTCGGAGGGGAGGAGCAGGTGGGAGACCAGCTCATCGGCGTGTTCGTCGATCGTCCTCATCGCGGAGGGGTAGGCCCGCCGGAACTCCTCGGCGAGGGCAAGCAGGGCAGCCTTCGCCTCCCCGGGTGAGGCGGCCTCCTCGAGGATCTGCCACCAGCGCGCCTTGAAGGAGGCGTGGTGGCGCTCGGGGAGCTTGGAGAGGACGTTGCGCAGAGCGTGAACGGTGCAGCGCTGCTGGGCCGCCGCCGGCCAGAGCTCCCCCACCGCCTTCCAGATGCCCTGCGCTCCGTCGGCGATCACCAGGGCCGGGGCCTTGAGGCCGCGCTCCTTCATGTCGCGCCCGAAGGCCAGCCAGCACTCATAGCTCTCGCGGCTGCCCAGCTGCAGGCCGAGCAGAACCTTGCGCCCCTCCAGGGTGATCCCCCGGGCGCCGAGCACGCCCTCGGCCGGGTGTCGTCGGGGCGCGGCTTCAGATAGATCGCGTCGAGGAAGCAGTAGACGAGATCGTGCCCAGAGAGGTCGCGCTCGCACCAGCGCCGGTAGCGCTCTCTGGTGTCCTCGCAGACCCGCGAGACGGTCGAGCGGGAGATCACCTTCTCCTCGAAGGTTTCCGCCAGGGCCGCTTCGACGTCGCGGGTCGAGAGGCCGCGAAGGAAGGAGCAGATCACCAGCGACTCCAGGGCGTGGGTGCGGGTGATGCCCCGCCCGAGGATCTTCGACTCAAAGCCCAGCTTCTTGGCTTCCCTGATCCGGGGCCGCTCGACCTCGACCGGCCCCGAGGTCGTCACCACCTTGCGGTCCTCATAGCCGTTTCGATGGGTGACCGGCTCGCCGTCGCGCTGGTAGCGCTCTCGGCCGAGGAACTCGCTGACCTCGTCCTCCAGCGCCACCTGCAAGACCAGCCGGGCGCCGGCCCGGGCGATCTCCTCGACCGGGTCCTCGTTGTCGCTTGCTCCCGCGATCAGCTCATTGAGCTGATCGCGATATCTCTCACTCGGGACTATTCTCGCCATCTCGGGCGTGCCTCCTTTGCGTCGACTTCCAGGTCAACGCGGAGGCTACGTCCGAGTTAATTCCCCCGGCTTATGGGACGCGACCAATTCTCGGCTGGCCTCAGGGCCAGCCAGGTCTCCGTCGGATCAGCGCCGAGCCGACGCTGTCGGGGAGCTCGACCGGCTCGTCGGCCATCAGGCTCACCGCCCGCATAAGTGCAAGCGTAAATCCTCGAAAGGGCCCGGGACGTCCGAGAGAGGCCTACTTGCGCAGGCGCTCGCGCGCCTCGAGCGCCAGCCAGAGTTCGGCCACGTCTGCAGTCTCACTGAGGCTTCGCCCGCTCAGCTCTTCCACCCTGCGCATCCGATAGACCAAGGTCTGCTTATGGACGAACAGTTCAGCGGCACCTCTTTTCCATGAGCGGTTGGCCGCGAGAAACGCGTGGAGCGACGCTGTCAGCTCACCTTCGTGCTCGGCGTCGTACTTCAGCAGCCCGCCGAGGACTCGCTCGACGGCAGCTTCGGCCTCCGCGATCGACCGGGGCCCGAAGGTCGGCCCACCCCCGCCGTAGCGCAGCAACGATCGCCCCTCGGCCCGGGCTCGCCCGCGAGCCCACCGGGCCTCGCGGAGAGCCGCGGCGATCGACTCGACGTCGGCGAACTCGTCGCTGACCCCCACGGATACATCGGGGCCGAGCAACTCCGCCACCTGCCCGATCGTGCCCGTGTCTGAAGTGAGGAGCAGTTCCAGCGTCCGGCCTCGATGCCAGAGAAGGTTGGGAATGACGTGGTCGGCGAGCGCGTGGTGGAGCTGGCCCCACCGAGCGTCCGGATCGGCCTCCGCTTCCGCGCTCAGAACGACAAGGGGGCCCGGCAGGAGTTCGCGGCGGCGCAGCTGCTCGGCGGCGGCACTATGCACCGCCCTTCCTTCCTGGATCTGCGCGAAGAGCTCGGTGCCGGTACGGCTCAGCTCCTCGCGCCTCGACCACTGGCGCTCCAACTCCAAGGCGGCAACCGTGGCGACATCTTGAAGCAACGCGTACGGGGGTACCGCCGGTGCGGTCGGGATCGCGATCAGGGACGCAGGATGGCTCGACGGCACGGAGACCACCATGCACGCTCCGCCTCCGGCCTCCAGTCGCATCAGCCCCGGCGCCTGCGGCGGCCGAGCTTCGAGCGCCGCTGCCAACTCCGTCGAGACCCGTCTTTCGAGCGATGTGGCGCCACCGAGCAAGACCGCGCCAGTGGAGTTCGCCGTCACCCAGAGCCGACACCCGACCTCTTGCTCCAAGGCGACCAGGAGCTCATCCTCCGAGCCCCGTTCGACCACCCTTCGGACGCGATCGTAGACTCGCGCGGCCCGGGCCGCGCGATCGCTGCCGTCGCCTAAGTTCGCCTCCGCGACAGCCCTCGCCACCTGGACGAATGGAACCTCATAGGCCGTGATCAGCAGAGGCAGGGCTTCCTCGTCCGCTGCCGCGAGCATCTCGTCGCTCAACGGCGGGGCCTGCATTTCCTCCCCCATGGCCACCGCGCTGACGCCGACCGCTGCGAGCTTTCGCACATAACTGACCTGCTCCTCCGGCGCCGCGGGGACGCCGAGGCCGACCGTCATCAGCAAGTCATTCGGCTCCAGCCATTCCCATGGAGTGGGCAACTCGATCGAGTGCGCCCATCTGATCAATCTGCCCGCACCGCTGGACCCAGAGTGGATCCGGGTCTTCAGGAATGGGATCTCGGTCAGCTCGGCGACGGTCAGTGGCATCGGCCTGTCGGCATTATCCCGCGCGGGCCCTGAACGGCGCCGACCGGCGCGGTGGGCATAGGTCACTTTCACCTGCCATGCCCTTTGGTACCTTGCTCGAAGTCGCCGGCGCGACGCCCGGGCCACCGGTCCCCGTTCGCTGCCCTCGCCCATGAACGCCTCCGCGGGCGATCACGGGCCGGCGAGCCGATGCGATGATCGCGCTTCCCCGCTCGATGCCCTCAGGCTCGAAGCGCAGCGGGGCACGCTTGGTCCGGCCCGCCCGCCGCGCCCCGGAGGCCGCGCGCTCGTCGCTTTCGCTGGCGGGCGCTGGGTCGGATGCGCGGAGGCGACGGACGATGTCAACCCTGTCGATCTCGGGATTTGGTGGGCACGTCAGCCGACACCCAGTTCCTTTCATAAGCAGCCTCGTAGTCAAGTTCTGGCTGCCAACCTTCGCCTTCGGGAGGAAGATTGTTTTCCTTGTCGATCAAAGCAAGACCGATCCCCATCGCAGGGGTTTTCGTTTCTCCGCCAAAGATCCGCACCAGACGGTCCACGGTCGCCCAAGCTAGCTCCTGTACTGAGACGCCGGAGGTCATCTCGGCTTGGCCTTCCGTGATCAGATCGATCATCGGGTAACCGGCAGCACCAGTGATGTAAAGGTCGTTCCGCCCGGCCGCACGAGCGGCAGGAGCTGCACCCAGAATCACCGGATCGTCGTAATTGCCGAAGATGATGTTTGCACCCGGCGCTGACAGCAGCGACTGTTCGACTTTCTGCTGAAGTGGTGGTCCGAAATCGCTACCGACAAACTTGATTTCGTTTTCGACCGAGCACTTCCCGCATGCTTCTGAGATGTTGAGAAATCCTTTGGGACGCGACCTACGTTCCCGACCAGAGCGGCGAGCATCGCGATGGTTCCCAGGGTCGGAAGCACGAGGTCGCGGAACATCCGGCGTTCGGCGCGAAGCGGTCCCGACATCAACACGATCAGCGAGATGTTGATCGCGCCGTAAACCAGGATCAGCGCAAAGGTCGCGATGAAGTCAAGGTAGTACCAAGTGAAGTCACCGCCGACCGACAGCCCGAGGGGAAGCCCGACGATCAGCTCGATGCAGGTAGTGACCAGCACCACCGCCGCCGGCGTCCGCAGGCGATGGTGCACCTCCCCGACCTTTCCGAGCAGGACACCGTCACGTCCCATTGCGAACATCGCCGTCGCCACGGTGTTGTGCGATGCGATCGAGAAGCCGAGCGTGCCGTACATCGCGACGAAGGCGATCAGCGGGAACCAGGCGTTCCCCCAGAGGTTTTCCGACAACGCCGCCAGTGGCTGTTCTTAGGTGGTGGTGAGAACCGCACCGTAGGTCTTCAGCACCACCAGGTGCAAGACCACGTAGAAGATCCCGACGGCGGCGGTAGCCCCGAAAACTGCGAACGGGAATCGCCTTGCGGGGGTTCGAGGTCTCCTCGGCCAGCGCCGCTCCGGACTCGAAGCCGACGAAGGCGAGAATCCCGAAGACGAACGCTAGGAAGAACGGCTGGGAGCCGTTGCTGAAGGCGTCGGAGCTGAGCGTGCTGCCGATGTCGCCGCCTTCGGTCGACCCGGTCGCCATCGAGATCGCGGTGACGGCCAGCGCCAGCAGGACACCCACCTCGAAGAAGATCACCGTCGTGTCGAACTGGATCGAGATCTTGATGCCGCGGTAGGGAAGCACGAAGAGCAACAAGGCGAAGGCGAGGAACGGGACGATGAAGGGAAGATCGATGCTCCAGTGTTCGAACAGCAGCTCCGCCCAGTAGGCGGCGAAGGCGATCCCGCCGGTGGCAATCAGGGCGTACCCGACCAGCATCAGCCAGCCGGTGATGAAGCCGGCCGCCGGGCCCAGTGCCTCCCGATTCGCCGAATAGAATGAGCCGGCCGACGGGAACTTCTTGGTCAGCTCCGCTACGGAGTTGGCGATGCAGAGACAAGCCACCGTCGCGATCAGGAAGATCAGCGGCGTACCGTAGCCTACTTCGCCGATGATGATCGGGGTGGTGACGACGATCGCCCCGGCCGGTGCCATCAAGGCAATCGACTGCAGCAGCACGTGCCATTTGTGAATGCTGCCGGACTTCAGGGCTTGCGCTTCGGTGGAGCTGGCCACTTATCTCCCCCCTTCGACTCGACTGATGCTGACGTGTCCCTTTCCCGCCGCACAGTTTGTTCGGCCCCAAGCCGCCGAACAGGTCCGCCGTACACACACTTTCCAGTGCATCTGGCGCCAAGTCGGCACCTAGCCTCTACGAGGCAAAGTGATCGGAGTTCTTCTGGGCATAGTGCTGCCACTCGGCGGGCAGCTGGTCGTCGGGTAGACAGGCGTCGACCGGACAGGCCTGCAGGCAGGCGTTGCAGTTGATGCACTCGGACGGATCGATGAAGAGCTGCTCGGCATCGACATATCCCTCCTCCCCGGGGGTGGGATGGATGCAGTCGACCGGGCAGACGTCGACGCACGAGGAGTCCTTCGATCCGATGCAGGGCTCGGCGATGACGTAGGGCATCAGCCACCGCCGTCTCGCGAACGAGCAGGCAGCGCAAGAGCCTGGACCAGGACCTCTCGCACCTCCTCGGCGGTCCAAGGCGCCGGCGACTGGTTGATGAAGATGTCTGAGAGCGACAGCTCGACCAGTCCGTCGAGGTCACTGTCGGCAATCTCGTAGTCGGAGAGCACCGGGAACTCGAGGCAGGCGAGGAGCTCCCGCACACCCCGCACGGCGCGAGAGCCATCGCGGCTGTCGTTGTCCGGCACTCCCATCGCGTCGCCAACGCGCTCCATCAGCGCCGGCACGTGCACCCGCTCCCGTTCCAGCGTCTCGGCAAGCACCAGCCCGATCGTCAGGCCATGGGGCAGATGCGTCAGGGCTCCAATCGCCTGGGCGATCGAGTGCTCGGCCGCGCAATCGGAGATGTTCATCGTCAGGCCCGCCATCAGGCTGCCGCAGGCCATTGCCTCGCGGGCGGCAAGGTTGCCACCGTCCTCGACGGCGACCGGCAGCGCGCCGGCGACCAGGCGGATCGCCTCGAATGCAACGGCATTGCCGACGGGTGTACGCGTACGGGCGACGATCCCGGCGATTGCCTGGGCGAGCGCGTCGATGCCGCTGTGCGCGGTCACCGTCCCTGGCAGCGAGAGCGTCAACGCCGGGTCGACCAGCGCCTCCTGGGCGCGCAGGTTCGGACCGGCGATGCCGGCTTTGGCGCCGGTCTCCGGATCGGAGACGACAGCTCCGCCCGATACCTCCGATCCAGTGCCGGCGGTCGTCGGTGCGCAGATCAGCGGCGTCTTGGGGGCCGGGATCGCCGGCCTCTGGCGAAACATCTCGAGCACCTCGGAGTCGAGCTGGGAGCACAGCCGCGCGACCTTTGCCGTGTCCATCACCGAGCCGCCGCCGATCGCGATGATCGAGTCTGGCGCCGCCTCGACAAGCGCATCCCGGGCGACCTCTACGCCGGCTACGGTCGGCTCGCCAGCCTCCTTTTCGAACAACTCGACCTCGGACCCGCGGGCTTCCAGCGCTTCCACCGCGGCCCGGACTGCCGGCACCATCTCACGTAGCCCGGCATCGAGGACGACGAACGATCGCTTGGCGGCAAGACGATCTGCCGCCTCAGGCAGCGAGACCGCGATCTCGCGCCCGAAGTCGATCCGGACCGGCAGGTGGTTCGAGAACGGTGCGATCCACTCGGGGCCGCTGACCATCGCGGTCCCCATCACGCCGCCTCCCCAATCGCCACGAACATCGTCTTGACCTCGGTGTAGAGGTCGAGCGCGTGCATCCCGAGCTCACGGCCGATCCCCGAGCTCTTGAAGCCGCCGAATGGCGCCTCGAGGTGAACTGAGGTCGATGCGTTGACCGAGATGTTCCCCGTTTCCATGGCGCGCGCGGTGCGCAGCGCCCGGGCGCCGTCACGGCTCCAGACCGACCCCGACAGCCCGTAATCGCTGTCGTTGGCGATCGCGATGGCCTCCGCCTCCTCGCGGAACGTGAGGAGGCTGACTACCGGGCCGAAGATCTCCTCGCGGGCGACCCTCATCCCGTTGTCGACACCGTCGAGCACCGCCGGCAGGAGGAAGTTGCCGGCGCTCCTAGCCTCGTCGTCGGGAACGTCGCCCCCGCGCAGGAGACGGGCTCCCTCCTCACGGCCGAGGGCGATGTAGTCGAGCGCCGTCTGTCGCTGGCCGGGAGAGATCAGCGGGCCGACCTCGGTCGCGGGATCGAGCGGATCGCCGACTCGCAAACGGGCGGTGCGGTCGATGAACAGCTCGACGAAGCGCTCCGCCACGCTCTCGTGGACCAGCACCCGCGAGCGCGCGCAACAGTCCTGACCAGCGTTGGCGAAGACCATCATCGGCGAGGTCTCCGCCGCCAGATCGACGTCGGCGTCGGCATGAACGATGTTGGCCGACTTGCCACCGAGCTCGAGCGAGACGCGCTTCATCGTCGGCGCCGCCACCCGGCTGACCTCGATGCCAACGGCGGTCGAGCCAGTGAACGCGACCTTGCGGACGTCCCGGTGCGCGGCCAGCCGGATGCCCGCGGTCGAGCCCGGGCCGGGCACGACGTTGAGGACGCCCTCGGGGATCCCCGCCTCGAGCGCCAGCTCCGCCAGGCGCAGTGACGAGAGCGGCGTCAGGCTCGCCGGCTTGAGGACGATCGTGTTGCCGGCGGCCAGCGCCGGCGCGACCTTCCAGTTGCTGATCGCCATCGGGAAGTTCCAGGGAGTGATTATCCCGACGACCCCGAGCGGCTCGCGGAAGGTCATCAGCTGCCCCGCCGCCTGGGTCGGGATCGTCTCACCGAAGTGCTTGTCGATCGCCCCGGCGTAGTAGTGGATGACCTCGGCCACGGCCGCGCCCTCGTCGAGGGTGTCGCGAATCGGCTTGCCGGCGTTGCGGCTCTCGAGGCGAGCCAGCTCCTCGGCATGGTCTTCGACGGTGGCGGCGAACCGGCGCAGGAGGCGGGCGCGATCGCGTGGCCGTACCGCGCGCCAGGCCGGCAGCGCGGCGCGCGCCGCCTCCACCGCCCGATCGATGTCCTCGGGCCCACCCTCGGCGACCGTGGCGATCACCTCGCCGTTGGCGGGGTTGTGGACCTCGTAGGTCGCGCCTGCGGCGGCGCCGCTCCGCTCGCCTCCGACCAGCATTCCCTCAGCCTCGATCAGCTCCATGCAACACTCCTTCCTTCGCTCTCGTCCTCGATCTCTTCAGCTCCGGATGCGACGGCGCCAGCGGCGCGGACCAGCTCGCCGAACAACGCGGACGCAGTCCCGTCGGGGTCTTCCTCGGGGTGCCACTGCACGCCAAGGCAGAAACGGCGGCTGGGGTCTTCGATCGCCTCGGCGATCGGGTCGTCGGGGTCGCGCGCCACCACCCGCAGGCCCTCGCCGATCCGATCCGCCACCTGGTGGTGGCTCGAGACGATATCCGGCCGCGAGCCCAGCAGGTCGTGGAGCTTGCTGTCGGGCTCGACCTCGACCTCGTGCCGGGTGAAGACGCCGAGCCCGGCGCGATGCCGGGTCGGATCGGCCACGATGCCGCCGAGGTCCTGGTGCAGGGTGCCGCCGCGGACGACGTTCAGCAGCTGCATCCCCCGGCAGATGCCGAGGAAGGGGAGGTCGCGATCGAGCGCCGCCCGCAGCAGTTCGAGCTCGAAGCGATCACGTGCCTCCTGCCAGAGGCCGTCGTAGTTCGGCTCCGCCCCGTAATGAACGGGCGAGAGATCGCCGCCTCCGATCAAGACCAGGCCGTCGAGCCGAGCGACGATCGCGTCGACGTCGCGTCCGGCTTCCGGCAGCGGCGCCAGGAGCAAGGGCACGCCGCCGGCGCGGTGAACGCCTTCCACGTAGGCGGTGGGCACGAGCACAGCGCGCGTCTCCCTCCAGTGGGACCAGCTCGCCGGCTCCTCGTAGGTGGTGATGCCGATCAGGGGCGGCCGACTCACGAGGCCCTCCGGGCGCGGCGGATTTCGTTGACCTTCAGCGCCAGCTGCAGCGGGAACCAGGCCTCGCGGCAACTGAGGTCGAGGCCGGTCAGCGCCTCGATGCGCTGCAGCCGCTGGCGCACGGTGTTGCGGTGGACCACCAGCTCACGCGCCGCTTCGTTGTGGGTGCGGAGATCGAGGAAGGCCTCCAAGGTGGGCACCAGGGCTCCCCCCTTGACCCGGTCGTACTCGGCGATCGTCTCGACCGCGAGCGTGTAGCGATCGTCGTTTGGCATCGCATCGGCGACCTGGGCCAACATCAGCTGGTAACCGACGTCTTCGACGATGAAGGCGCTCTCGTCTGGATCGAGCGTGGCCCCGAGCGCCACCACCTCGCGCGCCTCGGTCAGCGCGCGCCGGAAGTCGTCGGGTGTGGGGGCCGGCGCGGAAACGCCGAATCTGACCGTCACGGCGCTGCGCCGGACATACTGCCGACGCAGAATCTCCAGCTCGGGCCGCACGGTCGAGACGAAGTCGGCCGAGGCGCCCTCGGGCACGACCGCAATCGCCTCGTAGGCATTGGCGGTGCAGACGGCGCCGGCCAGGTGCACGTCGAGGTTGCGGGCGACGTCGCGCAGTACCAACGAGGTGCTGTCGAGGGGAGCATTGCCGCTCGAGGCGCCGTCCGCGGCGGACTCGACCGCCGCGGAGTCGGCTTGATCGACGACGCCGACAATGAACCGATAAGCGCCCTCGTCGCCGAGGCCGACCGCGCGGGCCCGCTGCCGCAGGACCGGCCCGGAGAGCCGCTCGGCAACGAGGTCGCGGAGGAATCGGTTGAGCTCGTTCTGCCGCAGCAGCTCCTCAGAGAGCAGCGTGTTCTTGAGCGCCAGCGCCGCCTGGTTGGCGATCGTCGCCAGCAGCGCCTCGTCCTCGGAGCTGAAGCGGCCGCCGGGCATCCGGTAGCAGAGGAGCACCCCTAGATCCTCGGTGCCGACGCGGAGCGGGGCGCTGGTGGCGGCGCCGAACCAGTCGCTGAGCCGCTCGCGGATCTGCTCCGCGGCGGCCGACCAGGTAACGCCGCCGCGGCGGATCTCCTCGTCGACGGCGAGGAGCTCGCGCCGGGCGAGCCGAACGATCTCGCGATGCTCGGAGGTGTTGGCGGCGCTGACGCTCTTCAGGAAGAGGCGGTTTGAGCCGGAGGCGTCCTCGATAAGCATAACCGCCACGTCGGCGACGCCCACGTCCTGCGCGAGGTCGGTGGTGAGGTCGAGGACACGCGGTGAGGCCAGCTTCGAGGTGGCCATTCGCGAGAGCTCCGACATCCGTTCGAGGACATAGGTTTGGCGTTTGGTCGAGGCGTGCATTAGGGCGTTCTCGACCGCACCCGCAACCAGGACCGCGATCCACTCGGCGAGCCTGACGTGCTCGCTGCGGAACGGCCGGGTCGGGGTCGACCAGACGCTGACGACCCCGATCAGCCGGTCGCTGCGGGAGATGATCGGGACGCAGATGACGCCGTCGTAACGGTCCTCTTCAAGGGCGGCGTTGTGGGCATAACGGGGATCGACGTGCAGGTCCTGGGGAACGATGTATTTCTCGCGGGTGGCGCCGACCCAGCCGGTCACCCCGTCGCCGAGCTCCAGCCGCAGCTGGCCGACCAAGGGGCTGGCTGCGCTCGGGGTCGCCGCCGACAGAACGAGGTCGCCGGCGTCTTCGTCGTGCAGGTAGATGTAGGCGTCGGCCTGCTCGGTGACCTCCGCGATCACCTCGACGACCCGCTGCATCACCTCGCTGGGATCGAGCGAGGAGCCGACCGTGAGAATGATGTCGCGCAGGGCGCCGACCAATACTTCGGGCCCGACGTCGGGCAGCGTGTCGGCTTCGGCCGGACTGGCGATTCTGGCGTCAGACCCGGTCAAGGTACCTCCTCCGCTCCCAGTCGCTGACGGCTTTTCGATGGAGCTCGTACTCCCAACGCCGGGTGGCGAGAAAATGCGAGAGAAAGGAGGGGTCGAAGGCCTCGGCGGCGATCGTGCTCCGTTCAAGGGCCTGGATAGCGTCGGCCAGCGACCCCGGCAACGGGGGTAGGTCGGCGGCGTAGCCGTCGCCGATCACCGGCGCCGGCGGCTCCAGGTGGTTGACCAGGCCGTGGGTGGCGCCGGCGATCACCGCTGCGATCGCCAGATGGGGGTTCGCATCGGCCCCGGGCAGGCGGTGCTCGATCCGACACGATCCCATCTCGCGGTCGATAACCCGCAGGGCGGTGGTGCGGTTGTCGCGGCCCCAGGAGACGTTGGTCGGCGCCCACGATCCGGACAAGCAGCGCTTGTAGGAGTTGACCGTCGGGCAGAAGATAGCGGTCAGGTCCCTGACTGCCGCCAGATGGCCTGCGACCGCTCGCTTCAAGGCGGGCGACGGGCAGTCGTTGTCGGCTTCCCAGAAGGCATTGGCGTCCGGGTCCCCCGACAGCCGTAGGCTCTGGTGGATGTGGCCGCTCGAGCCAGCGCCGTCCTCGGAAACCTTGGCCATGAACGACGCGACGAAGCCGTGCCCGGCGGCGATGCGACGGACACCGTCCTTGTAGACCGCGGCGCGGTCGGCGGCCTCGAGCGGCTCCGAGTGGTGAAAGTTGATCTCGAGCTGACCTGGCCCGTACTCGGTGTTCGAGGCCTCGATTGGGATTCCACACTCGTTCATCCGGTCGCGGATCTCGCCGACCACGTCGTCGATGCCGGCGAGCCGGTGCAGCGTGTAGGTGGAGATGTCGGGCGTCGCCGGGGTCAGATTGCGGAAGTCCTTCTCGCGAACCGACTCGGGCGACTCCCGGAAGAGGTAGAACTCGAGCTCGTAGCCGATCGAGAACTCGAAGCCGAGCGATCGGGCCCACTCGATCTGGCGCTGCAGCTCACGGCGCGGCGAGACGGCGACGGCGGAGCCGTCGGGGTGCTCCACGTCGCAGAGCACGAGCGCGGTCTCCGGCTCCCAGGGGAGGACCCGCACGGTGGTCAGGTCGGGCTTCAGCACCAAATCGCGGTAGCCGGTGTGCGATCCCGAGAACTCCAGGCCGGGAATCAACTCATCGGTGATGTCCCAGCCAAAGAGGACGTTGGCGATCGCTGATCCCTTGCGGGCGACGGCCTCGAGGAAATAGCGCACGGGGACCCGCTTGCCGCGCAGGAGGCCGTCGAGATCGACCGCCCCGAACTCGACCGTCCGCACTTCTGCCTCCTCAAGACGGGAGCGACAGCGGTCGATCTCCTCCTCGGGGTCCATCACTCGGGCCCTCGCAGACTCGTCCATCTATCCGTCCTCCTGAACGGAGTCCACCTCAACGGCCGCCGCGAGGACCATTTCCTCGAGTTCGAAGGTGTCGTGGGCCTCACGCATGTGTTCCTCGACCGCGGCGATCAGCTCAGACTCCTCCGCGGCGGTCACCGACCAACCGCACCCGAGCTCCAGGCAATCCCATTGCATCCCACTCATCCCTTCTTCTCCTTGCTGCTCAGCCCGCGTCGACGCCGACGACGAAGTCGATCGACGGATCGAGGATCTGCTCGACGATCGTCTCGTCGACTGTCACCTTCATCTCCCGACAGCGGTTGCGGTAATGCCGCACCTTCTGCGTTTGGTACTTCTGCACGTCTAGGCCCGGTACCGCCTTCTGGTACTCGACAAGGCCAACGATGTTGCCTCGGAACTCGTCGAAGACCGAGTGCACATCGGCCTCCAGCTCTGGACGGGCGCTGACCAGCTCGCCGACAACGGTGGTGCCGAAGGTGATGTGCCGTCCCTCGTCGGCGAGGATCCGGCGAAAGCCCTGAGCGAGCGCCGAAAAGGCCCCCCACTGGGTCGTCGTGTCGATCACGATCTCGTATGAAGGCATCGTCAGGACGCCCTCGGCGAAGCCGTTGTAGAGGGTGGCGAAGCGAACCGCGTGGCGTTCGATCTCGTTCCTCTCTCCCCGACTGACCGCCTCGGTCAGTTCGCGGCCGTAACGCGGCAGACCGCCGTTTATGACGTCCTTGATCTCGAACCGGCCGCTCGGGTCGACGGTCGTCGTACGGTCGAGGAAGTAGGGCTCGAGCTCCTCGGGGTCGAGCAGCCCGGTCACCTCGTCGTGCCACCGTGCGAAGAACTCGGAGTGCTTCGCCTCCTCCAGCATGAACGACGAGAGGTACATGATCCAGTCGTAGCGGCCGAGCGCATATGCGGCGGCGATCATCGGCACCAGCTCGTTGGTGACGGTCTGCTCGCCGGCGAAGAACCTGGTGGTGATCCCCAGCAGACCTCGACGTTTGTCCTCGGGCAGGCGCTGCCAGTCTTCCGCGTCGGCCGCGAAGTCGATGTCACGCGGGTTCCAAACCGAGTTGATCGCCTTCTCGTACTTCCGGTAGATCGGCCCCTCCATCATCTCCCGCGTGAAGTGGAACACCGGGTGGTCGAAACCGTTCTGCGGCAGCGACGTGTCCTCCATCTCATCCTCCATCTCAGTTTTCGTTCGGGAACGCGAGGTCGAAGAAGCGGTTCGCGAGCCCGCGGCCGAACGCATTCCACGCGGCCAAATTCGTTTTCATCTGACTTCGTGCTTCGCAGGGGTCGAACCCGACCGCGCGCGCATTAGCGTCGTCCGGGGCGGCTTCGATCCAGCTCGTGAGTTCCGCGCCCTGGGACTCGGGGTGAAACTGCCGCCCCCAGGCACGATCGCCGGCTCGAAACGCCTGCAGGCGGACCTCGCTTTCCGCCAAGGGTACGGCGCCTGCTGACGGGATCGCCTCCCATCCGTGCCAAGACAGCGCCGGGAAATCGGTTGGGCAGTCGCGCAGCAGCGGATCGTCAGCTGCCGCGGCAAGGAGCCGCACCGAAGGCCAGCCGATCTCGGGGACGGTGGCTCGGCGGGTCCGGCCGCCGGCCGCCACGCAGAGCAGCTGCGCGCCAAGGCACCCACCAAGCAGAGGCACGTCCGGCTCGAGCAGGGCCGAGATCAACCGCAGCTCGGCGGAGAGCCAGGCCAGCTCGTCGGCGTCGCTCGCGTTCATCCGCCCGCCGAGGACGATCAGCGCCCCGAACTCTACGTCCGGCGCCGGCGGCCCGGAGCTCGGCACGAAATGTTCGTGGACAGCGATGCCCCGGGTAGCCGCGACCTCGCCGAAAACCCCAATCCCGCCGTCGGGATCATGCTGGAGTCCGGCAACGCCATCTCCCGACCCGACCTCAGAATCCGCCGGCCCTGCCTTGACTTGCATCAATTCTCACTTCCGGGTATGCATCGGTTTATCGATACAGGCTGCCACACCGCAACAAGCATGAGACCGAGGAGGTTGCTCACTAAATTCGAACGACAGTGACCCGCCCTTTATGTGCATAGTGCCCATTGATTCGGCCCGCTTCGACTCGCTCGAGCACGCCAGGGCGTTCTGCCGCGAGTCCTTCCTCTGGTACAACCACGACTATCGCCACTCCAGGGAAGGCGGGCCGGTACTTCAGGGTGCGGAACTGGGCCTCGGAGTAGGGGTTGTCGGTCGAGGTGTAGGGGCGGGAATGCGTCTTGGTGACCCCGAGGTCGGCGAGCAGCATCGCCACGGGCTTGGAGCGCATCGAGGAGCCGCGGTCGGCGTGCACGGTGAGCCGGCCGCGGCGGATCGCCTGCTGCTCACAGGACTGCGCGATCAACGCTTCGGCTACCGCGGCGGACTCGCGCGCCTGCACGGTCCAGCCGACGCAATAGCGGCTGAAGAGGTCGAGGATCGCGTAGAGGTGGAAGCTGCGCCACTTCGCCGGTCCCTTCAGCTTCGAGATGTCCCACAACCAGACCTCGTTCGGGCGGCAGGCCAGCAGCTCGGGTTTCGCGTAGGCGGGGTGGGTGAGCTGGTCGCGGCGCTCGCACGAGGAGCCGCTCGCCGCCAGCAGCCGGTACATGGTCCGCTCCGAGCACAGGTAGGTGCCCTCGTCGAGCAGGGTCGCCCGGGCTGCGGCTGGCGAGGAGTCGCAGAAGCGCTCACCGTGCTGCTCGGCCAGGACGGCCTCCTGCTCGGCCTCGCTCAGCGCCTGGGCGGGTCTCGGCCGCAGTCGCCTCGGCTTGGGCTCGGGCGGGCGCCGGCGACGGTAGATCGCCGCCGGCGATATCCCCAGCGCCCGGCAGGCCGGGCGTGTGCCGAGTATCGGCGACAGCTCCTCGACGGTGGCCTCGACAATCTCTCGGTGCTCTCTTCGGCGCCCTCGGTCACGAGCAGGTCCTCCAAGAGCGTGGAGGAGTTTCCCTGTACCTCGATCACCTTGCGCGCCCTTGGCCAGCTCGGCCTCGGCGTGCTCGGCGCGGCGGCGCAGCTCGGCGTTCTCGGCCTCGATCGGGTCGGCCGCCTTCCTTCCCCGCTTGCGCCCCAGGGCGCCGAGCGCGCCCTCCTCGCGCTGGCGGCGCCAGGTCGAAATGTGGGAGGAGTAGAGGCCCTCGCGGCGCAGCAGGGCGCTCAGCTCGCCCGGCTGCTCGCAGGCGTCGGCCTGCTTGAGGACCTTCAGCTTGTACTCGGCGCTGAAGGCGCGCCGCTTGGGGCGCTCGGCCAGCTCGGGGTCGGGGACCGCCTCGGGCGGGGTGCTCCCGCCGGCCGCTTCACTGCGCTCGCCTTCGGGTCGCTGCGCTCTGCGGCCGGCGGCTCCATTCGTGCTCGTCAACGACATCACGTGCTCCATTCGCGCCCTCCGGGTTCAATAATTCCCTGATCATCGGCGTCTCACGTGACGTTGGCAGAGGGGGGTCGAACCTTTGATGAATGGTAAATTGACCAGAGAGCACCTATTTGATGTATAGTAAATGGATCAGAGAGCACAGTCGCCAGGGACACGAAAAAGGAGCTAGGTGAACGCCTCAGGACATCCATCGCAATATTGGCCTCCTGTTCGTCGTGGCTGCTAAATGTCGCCTCGATCATTGTGATCCTCTATGTCCTTGCACCGCAGCTCTCACTTGTACCGGGACCGAGCGGGACTGAGGACGCTTCCTCGACTGTCCGTGACCGGGCTACTCGCGCTTCCTGGCGTCTACTTTGCATTCAAAACCGAATTTCTTATTGAAAATATCGTGACGGTGCTTTCCTACGGGGACTTGTCTTTTGCGGAGTGGCCGCAGTGACCCTTGTCGACTACTTCTCCTTTCGCCACCAGCGCATCGCGTTACGCGACCTATTTGATGCCCAGGATGGAAAGATTTGATGCCCAGGACGGAAAGAAGCGTTACGAGTTCTGCTGGGCATAAATTTCGTGGCGCTCGCCGCAATAGTCGCTGCGTATTTTCTCGAGACTTGGCTCTGGATCAATCTCGCTCTCATATCACGGGTCACGGACCATTCAAGTTCCTGGGGGCCTCGATGCCCACTCCGGTGGTCACGGGGCGTGCATATCACGCGTCGCCATGAGATTTATAGTTCTTCCTCTCAAGGCTGAGGCTTATGAACTGCCCCGGCCGCGCTTTTCTCGCAAGAAACCCCTGCTCGCGGAGCTCGATGAATTTGCATAGGGCCCAGGCTCCGAGAGAGGAAACTCGGAAAGGATGAATGTGTGAATGACCAGACGGATGTCATAGTTGTAGGCGGTGGCTTCGCCGGGGTAACCGCCGGTCGCGAACTTAGCACCATGGGACATCAAGTCACGTTGCTAGAGGCTCGAGACCGCCTTGGAGGGCGTACGTGGTTTTCCCCGAATGTGCTCGATGGCCATAGTCTTGAGCTGGGTGGCACCTGGGTGCACTGGGTGCAGCCGCACGTGTGGGCTGAGATTAGTCGCTATGGACTGGCAGTGAAAGAAAGTCCACCGCAAACGGGCGCGATTTGGTATGAAAATGGAGAACGGAAGGAGGGGACCTACGACGAGGCGTGGAGCCTCCTAGAGCCCGCTATGCGTCGATTCTCCGACGATGCCATGACAAGGTTCGACCGTCCCTACGAGCCGCTGTATCGTCGCGAGACGGTAGAAGAGGTGGATGAGCAGACAATTCGTGAGCGGGTCGAATCGATGAACTTTCCCGCCGAGCAAGAGGAGCTATTGCTTTCTCTGTACTCCCTTTGCTGCAGCGCCCCTACCGCAGAGGGAGCGACGACGATGATACTGCGGTGGATGGCGCTTAACAACAACGATCCGGCTCTATTTTTCGAGGCGCTAGCTCGCTTTAAGTTTGTTGATGGTACTGTAAGCTTGATTGAGGCGATGAGTTCTGAGTCGCGAGCGGATGTCGTACTAGAGTGTCCCGTAGCGTCGATCGCGCGGACGGACGAAGGAGTAACGGTCACCGCTCGAGATGGCAAGGAGTTTGTGGCGCGACTCGCGATCGTCACTGTTCCCCTAAACGTTCTCGGGGCGATCGAGTTCGACCCCCCCCTCGCCGCCGGAAAGGCCGAGGCGGCTGAGGAGGGGCAGGCAAGCCGCGGATCTAAGGTGTGGATCCGTATCAAGGGCCGCACCGATATGATCGTTGTCTTTGGGCCGGAGGATGCTCCAATCTCTTATCTCCAGTCGGAGTTTCCAGCTGAGGAAGGACAGATCCTGGTGGGGTTCGGTCCGTCCGGAGATGATCTCGACGTCGAAGATCTTTCGGCGGTCTCAGATGCTGTCAGGAGGCTTCTGCCAGACGTGGAGGTCGTAGCTTGTGCTGGTCACAACTGGCGAGCGGATGAGTTCGCGCGAGGAACATGGCCGGTTCTTCGCCCCGGTCAATTGACCAAGTCGCTTGCGAAAATGCAGGCTCCGGAAGGCCGAGTTCTATTCGCGGGGTCAGAGACCGCAGATGGCTGGAATGCTTACATCGACGGCGCGATTGAGAGTGGACTTCGAGCGTCCCGTGAAGCGAAAGCGTTACTGAGCTCCGGGTAGCAGCCAAACGCTTGGAGGATCCGCACGCGATCTCGCCCCCGGTCTGGCGTCGGGATCGCGTGCGCTCTCCTTCGCGCCTTGCATCCGCGAGACCTCGACATCCTGCTGGTGCGGCAAGAGTTGCGGCCATCGGCGGGAACTCCCTTGAGCTCTCGCTTTCTTCGCTCATTCG
>JBFXEM010000006.1:0-19573 GCA_050180135.1 Solirubrobacterales bacterium
ACCTCATGGGCGCTCTCGCGGGCGGTCATCCGCTCGCGAGCCTCGTCGGCGGCCTGGACGACCATGCCGTGGCGACCCTGGCGACTGACCAGCCCGCGTTTTCTCAGCTCGCTATAGGCGCGCGCGACCGTGTTGCGGTTGACGTGCAGGTTGTCCGCGAGCATCCGGCTGCTGGGTAGCCGATCGCCATCGTTGAGCTGTCCCATCTCGATCATGTAGACGATCTGCTCGACGATCTGGCGGAAGACCGGCACGCCGGTGATCTTGTTAAGTCGAATTGTTTGCATCTCACCTGATGGTATCGCCGCCGCTGTGAGTTCAGCCACGGTCGGCCGCGTACTCATGGAGGACGGCCACCAGGCAGGGCCCGCATAGGCCGCCTCCTCCCTTGCTCCCGTCCTGTCCATCGATCAGGAAGCAGACATCGTCGGCCCGACTCTCGCAGCGACCGCAGATGGAACCGACGATAGGCGAGTAGATGCGTGCCCTCAGGCCTTCGGCGCCGTGGCAGACGAACTCCCAATCGTCGGTCGTCGCACCAGGTTTGAGCATACTCATTAGACCGCTTTTGTCATATTGCCAGCTTCGATACTGTCACAGTATAATGGTCCGAAAATCGAGGGAATCGATGGTTCTCGTGCGCCGCGAGGGCGCTCTTGGCCACCTGACGCTGAACCGGCCGGAGGCGATCAACGCCATCGACCTGTCGATGGTCGAAACGCTTGACGCGGCGCTGGCAGGCTGGCAACAGGACCCGGGCATCAGCTGCGTGCTGCTCACCGGGGCCGGCCAACGGGGGCTCTGCGCCGGCGGCGACATCGTGATGATGCGCGACTCGATCAGGTTTGGCGCACCGCAGCGGGCTCGTGCCTTTTGGCGGGCCGAGTACCTTCTCGATGCGCGCATTGCGCGCTACCCGAAGCCGTTTGTCGTGGCGATGGACGGAATCGTTATGGGCGGGGGTGTCGGTCTCGCCTCGCACGCCGGCCACCGCCCTGCCATATGCGCTCGCCGCCTACGGCACGGCGCGAGCGCAGGAGATCGAAGTCCTCGACTGGGAAGACGTCGACCTCGAGGCCGGCGGTGGCGAGCTGGCCGCCGACGCCGAGGGGCGCAAACCGGGCGGGTCCTGGCGCGTGGTTCCGTACGCCAAGCCACTTTGGAAGCTTCTTCGCGAAGAGTGGCTAGCCCAGGGGCGGCCGACCAAGGGCAGGGTCTGTCCCCCTGAGAGCAAACGCAAGTCCGGGCGAAAGTCGATGCGCGCTCTGCAGCGCCGGGTCGGGAGCGGTGGATAGCGCAGGGCCTTCAGCCCATCGGTCTGCAGGAGGCCCGGCACACGGCAGCGACCTGGCTCGATCACGCCGGCGTCTCTCCCAAGGTCTCCTCGCAGATCATGGGTCACAAGACGCCCGAGTATCAGCCGGGCGCTGCCCGCATCACCTTGGAGCGGTACACGCACATGCTGCCCGGCGAGCTGGAGCGGGCCCGCGAGCTCCTCGACGCTTTCCTCGAGGAGCGCCAAAAGGAAGGCGAGAAGCGGGCGAGGCTCAAGTGAGCGCCTTCTACGAAATCACGATCGACCACCTGCTTCGCGCGACCCTCCGGGTGGAATTCACCACCGTCGCCGGCTCTATCTGCGACTACAGCATCGTGCTGATCCTCGGCACCGGCGACGGCGTCGAGACGATCCGTGTCTACGACGCCGCGCACGGATTCAACGAGATGCACCGCTACACGCGCGGTGGCGGCAAGCAAGCCGGCGTCCGTTTCCACCCGGGTACTCTGGGTGAAGGGATGCGGGACGCGATCGCCGCGATTGAGGACGGCTACTCTGAGATGATCGAAGGATGGAGATCCCGATGAAGGCGAACGGCAAATCAGCAGCTGCGAAGGCGATGGACACCGCGATCGAGCTCGCGATCGAGGGGCGCTCGCCGTTTCCCGAACGGGCAGCGTTCGTCGACGCCGACACCCCCTTTGCCGGCCGGGACATCGAGCGGGCGGCCAGTGATGGGCTCGCGGTCGTCCTAGTCTCGGCCGACGGGGACACGAAGATCCTCCATCCACAGACGCCGTAGCGCACCGCTGCGGCGGCCTCGGCACGGCTCAGCCAGAGTTGAAGACGGGTGCTGCGGGAGTGATCGCTGCCTCGTCGAGACGCCGGTGGACCAGCGAGATCGTCGTCAGCATGTCGAGGGCGTCCGCCTCGCTCATGTCGAACTCGACCTTCGGCTCGTGGGCAGTCGGGTTTCGGAAGGCACCGACGATTCCGCGGGCAAAATTCGCGTATCCCGAGTGAGCGCTTCGTTCTGACTTCGACTGCAGGGCGTTGAAGGCGAGTGGGGGCATTCCCTCCTTGAGGGAAAACGCTTCATTGACGAGGTCGATCCCGTCGCCTTTCAAGCCAGTCCGGTCACGGATCTTGGCGGAGATGCTCTTCGCCGCCTCCAGTACCGCGTGAAAATAGTTCCGCTGGACTAGCTCGGCGTTGCAGAAGCGGAGGACGTCGTGATGCACGCGGCGCTCGCTTAGCTTCACCCGCAGTTGATCGGCACGAGCGCGGGCGTCATCGGCGGTGCTCGACTTCTCCCCCGAAACAAGCTGTCCATCAGCCCGTAGTTCGAGCCCGGACAGCAGGAGCACCTCGTTGACAGTGCTCCGCAGCTCTTGAACCGTTGCATCTTCAAGCTCGCGGGCCGGGTCGAACGAGTGTTGGACGAAGCGCAAAACTGAGCCGCCATGACCGTCGCGGCGCTGTGCCAACTCGAAGGACTCACGGAGCATCCGCCATTTCGTGCTTTCCGTTCCGACCGGCAGACGTAGCTCTTGAAGGTCGCGCCGAAGCTCGCTCCCGGTGGGCTGGTCAAGTAGCCGCGCGAGTCGGGTCACCTGACCGCTGGATAGCGTGGGAATCGTGCTTGCCATGCGACGAGGATGGCCTACGTCGAGGACGTTCAGCGCCCCTCGTCGCGGAGCCGCCCGGGAAGTCAGCGCAGTTTCATTCCCTCAGACATTCCCCCGAGATTCGCTCGGCTAGGATTTGGCTCTGCAGCACTCGGGGGCACTGGCCCAACTGGCTAGGCACCGGTCTCCAAAACCGGCGATTCCAGGTTCGAGTCCTGGCTGCCCCGTACGAATCGCTTGGCTTTGTAGCCCGCATTCGCGCTCCCAGAGCGAGATTGCGGCTCTCGCCGCCGTCGCGGCCCCGGAGGTCAACGAGGGTCAGCGAAAGTCAGAAAAAGGCTGTTTTCGACCCCTTTCATTCCCCTGGGCATTCCCCTGAGAGGCAAAGGCGTGGGTGCTGCGGGGAGCCAGAAGCCTGGCCTGCTGCGGGCTGGGAGGCTGCCCGCGTTCTCCCGGTAGCGACGGATGTCGGTCGTAATCCCGGTCGCCGGGATGCCAGATGTCGAGGATGTGCTCACCTCGGATGTCGACCGTCACATGAAGTTCTCCGAAGGCATCCTCGAGGCCGAGGCGCTTGCCACGAAGACCTTCGGAAGGCTCGGTGCCGCGTAAGGCCGGCTTCCGGGTGCTCCGAGATCAACCGTTGCCGCCACGATCGACGGACGACCAAGTGTTTGGAGGACTGGGTCTTCGTGAGGTCCCGGGCCGCCGTTCATCGACTCACCGCCCCAGCCACCGAGGAAGGGGGTCAGCCCGCCGCCGTCTCTGTCGAAGATGGACCGGCCGACGACCAGACAGATCCGGCCCCCGCGACCGGCCTCGTTGTCGATCGCATAGACGTTTCGCGCAAGGCATTGATCTCGCTCGAGGGTCGATATTTCTCCTCGCGCGTGTGCCTCATCGATCTTCTGGGCAACGAGTCCGGAGGACAGGAGCCGCAGCCCATCTCTACGTATGTCGGCGATCTCATACTCGAAGAGGGAGGTGGCATGGAACGCGAGCAGTCGACGACCGGGGAAGAGGGAGTGGAACTCCTCATCGCGCTCCGTCAGCTTGCCTAATAGGTCCGTGGTGAGCTCGGTGGAACCCGCAAGTCGTTCCGCCTGATCGGCGACGAACGTACGCACCGCCTCCGGCCAGCTCGATTCATCGTCCAGGTCGACGATTTCTTCGTTTGATGCGCTCATGCGCACAGCATCTCAAAGCAAAAAATCAACCTGCGCTACTCAGGACTTCTACACTGTCGCGGTCATGCGCTATTTGCACCGATTCACCTTCCTCGCCTTCGAGGCGAATGCGATGCTCGACAAGGGCAAAAGCCTAGATATCGATGAGACGCGGGAGAAGATCGACAGCGAGGGTTTGATCGACTGGTTCGCAGAAAGCTTTCCTGGCGAGGTCGATATGAGTCTCTACGACGACAACGACAAGCGGGAAGCCACTCACGTCCTTGCCGAAATCAGTGGTGGTGTCAACGCCCGTCGCAAGTTCGGCGTCGAGAACGGCGGGCTGCAGCTGATCATCGCCCTGTGCCTGCAGGCCATCCAGGGCGGCGAGCAGGCGTATGCCCCCGATCCTGACGGGTTGCCGGACGGATGACCCCACTTCCCCATGGCGAAGAGGCGAGGCAGCCGTCTGTCGATCGACCGTGGCTTCTTACCTTGGCGACTCGACAAGTCGAGCGCGCTGCCGGTCCTTCGCCTGTCTACAACGAGTTGACGCAGATGTCGCATCTGCGCATCCCAGGCGAGCCCGCCGCGATCGACTCCGAGCGCCCACCGATGACCAAGAAGGCCGATCGCGAGACCGGCGAGGACCAGAAGGGTTTCTGAGCCTCGGCGGTCCTGATCTTCACCAATGAGCTCGATGTCGCGGCCGATCTCCTGGTCCGTGAGCTGGGGCGCCGCCAGGTGCCAGTAGTCCGTGTCAATGCCGACCGCCTCTCCGACTGGCAGGCGGAGCTGATACCTGGACACAGCTGGCGCCTCGTCCGCGGAGAGAAGGCACTCGAATCGAACGACTGCCAGGGGGTCTGGTGGAGGCGCCCTGATCTGTCGTTCCTGGTCGGATCCCGCCCGCTCGACCCCGCCGAGGACGAGGTGGTCCGGGATCAGTGGCGAGCACTCCTGCTCGGCCTGGAGACTGTCCCCGGGCCGAGATGGATTTCTTCTCCCCGGGCGATCCGGGCGGCGGAGGACAAGGCCCACCAGCTATCCCTCGCGGGGGCGCTCGGCTTGGACGTTCCGCAGACCCTCTGGACCAATTCGCTCTCGGCCGCGCGGGAGTTTGTGGGCAATAACGAGGGCGTGGTCGCAGCCAAGTCAGTGACCTCGGCCTGGTGGGAGAAAGGAGGAGCGGGGTGGTTCGTTTTCGCGCGTCGGGTGACGGGTGTCGATCTGCCGCACCCATCGGACCTCGCCGCCGCGCCGGTTGCGTTCCAGACGCCGATCGACCCCAAACGCGACGTACGGGTGACGGTCGTCGGGAGCCAGGTCTACGCTGCCGTCCGAGAGCCCGAAACAGCCGCGCTCGGAGAAGCCGCCCCTCTCGACTGGCGCCGGGGTGGCGATCTTCCGTGGGTGCCGCATGAGTTGCCACGCGACCTGTCCTCGCGATGTGCAGAGCTAGTTGCCACGCTCGGGCTCAACTTCGGTGCCATCGATCTGCTCTTACAGCCGGACGGCCGATACTGCTTTTGCGAGATCAACCCGAACGGCGAGTGGGGCTGGCTCCAGCACAGCGGGCTGCCGATTGCCGAGGCGCTGGCCTCTCTGCTGATCGATGGGTGACGAGAACCCCGAGAAGCCGACCGTGGGGGAGCGCATGGGCGTCGCCGCCCGGGCGATCCCGCGTTGGGGCCCGGTCCAAAAGGTCATGCTGAGCGCCGCCGCTGAGTGGCTTCTGCCGACCCCCTCGACCTTCTACTTCAATGCCGTGAAGATGCCACCACCACCTGATTCCCCCGAGCTGCCTGACGCGGAGTGGGTGAGGAAGGAGAGCCACGCCCTACTCGGTCGAAGCGAGGATCGACGCAGGACGATCGAAACCAAGGGACCCGGGTTGGCGACGATCAGCGCGATCTTCGTCGCCGCCGTCGTGGTCGCGCTCGCGAACGGTTGGGATCGGAGTACGTGGCCGGGAAGAATTCTGCTCGCCGCCGCCATTTTCTATGCCCTCGTCAGCCTCTTGGTACCGATCTACCTCGTTGGTCCGCTCCGCCGGCAGACGATCAGGGGCTCCGAGCTCGCGAAGGCGGCCGAACATGGCGATCCCGAGAGATTCCTCGCCGAGAAGGCGATAGAGGGCGCAGCAATTAACGACCACGACAACCTGGCCTTGACCAATCTCCAGCATGCCGCGCGCAAGGAAGTGTGGTTCGTCTGGCTGCTACTGGTCTCTTGGCTCATATTCGTGCCGCTGACCGGGGTCGCCGAGCGGCCGGCGCCCCCCTCTTCCGAGTATCAGCGAGCGACCTGCCAGGGACGCTGCCCGCCAGGGCGTAACGGAGGGGTGACGGCCCCGATCACCGCTCCCCCCTCCGGCACCCGGAATCGCTGAAGGCCGCAGACCCCCAGCCCAGCGTCGTCGGCGGACCAGTGTCCGCTGAACCCCGCTGACCCGGACGCCGCTATCGATCCCAGGGGGCACCACGTAGATCAGCCCCGAAGCGCTCCTCGAACTCATCTTGCCAGCGACGAAGCGGTGCCCAGTCGCCCTCGGCTGCCATCTCCTGCGTGTATCCGGGCTGTCCTGGTAGGCGACCATAGGCATCCATCGCCGACGTCGCACCGCCCTCGTAGCCGATGATGATCTCGGAGTTCGGCGTTAAGGGACGAGGGTCCGGCATCAGCAGTGCCGTCTCGCCGACCTCCCGCCAGCCGATCTTCCCGTGTCGCTCCGGGTATAGCCACTCCTCCTTGCCGGCAGCGACGTATCGATAAGCCCTCAGCTTGATCAGCTGATTGATGGCCAGCACGTCCGCCTCGCTCAGCTGCCGACCTTGATGGATCTCGAGGAAGTTGAACATGGCGGCCCGAAACAGGTTCGGGTTTGGTCGGGGCTCCGTGGGCGGCCGGTAAGGATTGCAGGCCCACGATCGGTTCGTGAGGATCAGGAGCCGATCCGGGGAGAGCGGGAAGATCGTATGCGTGGCATGAAATCGGATGTCAGGATCGTTCGCCCCTCGGGTGTAGAGGGGGTTGCCGGGCGCACACGCATGGTTGTAGACGGATATCGGATGGTCGGAGATGATGAACTTGGTCGTCGACTCTCCTGCGTCGACGATCTGCCAGACGCACTCGGCCCAGATCGCTCCGTAGAGGCTCCGGAGCTGGCCCATAGCCGCAAGGACGTCTTCCCGGCGCCTCCCTTTTCTGCCCCCTTGCAACCAGTCGAGGCCCTTCGGAGTCCGAAGCTTCTGGGTGCTCATGAAGATCATTAGGTCCTGAAGGACCTCATCGTAAAAATCGTCCCACCCGTCCGCGGCGAACCATTCGACCGCGCGTTGCCCCCGCCGGTCGATCTCACCGAAGAACGTCTTCTCCAGCTCCCGCGACTCGACGCCATCGAGGCGGGTCGTATAGAGGTCGTCGATCGAAAAGCAGCGACGGGTCCCGGTCCGGCGAAGGGCTTTCCGTTTCACCCTCCTTCCGGTGCCGGTCTTGAGCGTCCCAGGTTTCAGATCGAGGAGGAAGAGCTCACGGTCGGGGGCGTCGCCGGGGATGAACCGGCGCTGATACCACTGCGCGACATAGTGGTTGTTGCGGTACTCGGCGGACACGCCAAATCAACTCCGGGTCTAGGGAGCGGGTACTAATCAGGTACTAAGTTGGTCGAAATTGCGGCCAACTCGACCGACTGGAACCGCTTCAGGAAGCCAAAAACCAGGCCACCCAACCAGCGGGGACGATTTCATAACCCGCACTTCCTCGCTAGTGCGCCGGGCTGCGTCGATTCCTTCCGGCCGGGAAGGCTTCCCGAACGACCGCGCGCCGCGCCGAACGCAGAGTGCCCCGGCGCCCGCATCTGTCGATCTCCGGGGCGAGCTTGTCGAGCTACTCGGGCAATCGGGTGGGCAGCGACGGTCGCGTGGTGGCGGCGAGCGCGCGAAGGGCACCCTTTCAACTGCGGTCGCTTCCGGGGGAAGGAAAGCCTCGTACCTGATTGGTACCTTCGGCCGATGCAGCTCGCACCCTCACTTCGAAAACTGGCCGACCAATTCCGGCGGCACGTGGGCGACTGGATCGAGCGCAATCCCGAGGGTGCAGCCCGGATTGCGCTTTGGCTGGAGGAGGAGATTGGCTCCGCCAAGGAGGCCGGCGCCCCCGCCGATCTCCTTCGCTCCTTCGTCGAGGGCCTGGTTCCACGCAACTGGTGGCCTTTGACGATCGGCATACAAGGACAGGCCCGGAGGGTGACGGCCGAGACCGGGATCTGCCTGGTGTGGGTTCCTCCGGCCGATGTGATCGAGGCGATCGTCTGCGCGAAAAGCAAGGAGGACCGGGACAAGGTCCTGCTCGAGAACGCCGTGGAGATTCTCGATGCCGTGGACGTCGCCTTGAGCGAAGCGACCCACCCTCAGTTGGAGATCACGGTCGCCGGTGCTCGGGCG
Source organism: Solirubrobacterales bacterium (assembly GCA_050180135.1). Taxonomy (GTDB): domain Bacteria; phylum Actinomycetota; class Thermoleophilia; order Solirubrobacterales; family 70-9; genus VAYN01. The sequence goes on from JBFXEM010000006.1 coordinate 8,516, forward strand.
GCTCTGGCCGTTCAGCGAGCGGGCTTCAGCGGACCCGCGCAGAGCCACACCGCTTCAGTGCTCGGTGAAGTCATCGAGGGCCACTACGGCTTCGACTTTCGCGTTGCTCGGGGCGCCTTCAAGTGCGAGGCGGCAACCGCCCCTGGTCTCTGGTCGGCTCGTCGTGCAGCCGTCGAGGCGGCAATCCGCGTGGCGATCGTGCGCTCCAGGCACCGCCCGCCGGGAGCGGGCTTCAGCCGCCACCTCTCTGCCCACGGCGTCGATCCCCGTCAGTTCCGCGAACCGCACGCAATCGAAGGATTGATGCTGCTCGCCGGAGCGATTCGCGAGCTACACGAGATCTACCGCGTCGCCGACCGAGGCTTCGGTCCCTCGCCGCGGCTCGATCAATACGCCGGTGAGCAGCTCTTGCGCCGTATCGAGCAGGCGGGTGGCCGCCGCGAGCTGAACGGGACGGCCGAGACTGCCGCCCTGAGCTAGGAGCGCGACGCCGATGGCGATCCCCAATCTGCGCAAGCCGGGCGAGGCGATCGACTGCATGGCAACCGTCGGCAACGGCGAGCCCGTCCGCGGCTTCCTGCAGCTGCCGAGCGACGCCGGCCCGGGCTACCTCCGAATGGTCGCCTTGGGCGGAGTTGAGCTCGGCGACGACACCCTCAACCAGGTCACCCTCAGCCTGCTCGAGGGCCACGACTCAGCACCGGCCTGTCTTCCCAACTGCTACGTCAGATCGTTCAGCTTCGGCACCCCTGAAATCACGGCCTATCCGCTCGAAATCGCGATCAACTCAGCTGTGGTCGGCTCTGACGATGCGGAGAAGACGTATCCCACGATTTCGATCTCGACCCACCGAGGCGTCCGGCTGCTCGATGGCGAGGCGAGCACGACGCTCGACGTCGCTACCGACGGTGCCCTCCGCGAGAAGCGGGCGTCGGTCCCGTTTGGCGACCATCACATGCAGCTGCTGGAGATCGGTACCCAGGACAACTCCGGCGACGAGGCCGAAGTCACCGTGTGTTGGTGGATGGAGATCGTTCTAACGGGTCCGCCGAAGACGCTGACCGAGTGGATGGAATTCGTGATGCCCTCGCTCTGCCTGATCTCCTTCTGTCTCGATGAACCGCTCTCGCCCGAACGCATCCACACGATGGACGGCAGCCAGGTCGTCGACCTCCACGTCCGGTGGCGCGAGAACAGTGCGCCCGGACGACCGGCGCCGTTGATCACGCTCGACAAAGTCGGCGACCGCTTCGCCCAGGTGGCGGACTCCTGGGGGCGGATTCAGCAGGAATCGCCGGAACTGATGTGGCAGCTGATCGAGTATCAGCTGCGCCGCGGCCATCGGATCAGCGCGGATCAGTTCGTCCTCGTCGCCCGCTGTCTAGAGCTCTATTTCAGTTGCAGCCCACGCTTCGAGAGCGTGATGCGGCCGGCTGAGGAGCACCGCGTGCTGGTCGCAGAAGTAATGGAGGGCATGGCGCCGGAGCTGCGCGAGCGCGAGGGGGAGTGGATCGAAGGCAACCTGCTCAACTCCAATAGCGCCAGCCTGCTCGACCAGGTGCGTCGCGTCCTCGACAGCTTCGGCGGCGAAGTGCTGCGGTTCTGCGGCATCCCCGAGGATCGCGAGGAGTTCGCCAAGGCCGTTCGCGACACCCGCAATTACTTCACCCACTTCTCCAGCAACCGACCGGCACGGGTGCCCGACGGAAGGGCGCTGATCGTGTTGCAGCACCGCGTCTGGTTCCTGCTGCGCGCCTGTTTGCTGCGCGACATGGGCTTCGAGGAGCCCGAGATCGTGGAGCTGCTGAGCGACGCGGGGCAGCGTTACTACCTGATCAGGGGCTAGGTTCTGGGTCTACCGCGGTGGCCGCATGGCACGCTTCATTGCCGATCATCGGCCGGTTCCTCGCCGAGGGGTCAGACGATGCCGCGAGCGCTGGTGAACTAGGCGGCGGCGGGGCTGCCGTCGGCTCAGGCGGTCGGGTCTTCCGGCATTACGGCGTCGCCGTACAGAGAAAAGAGCAGCTGGGTATCGGCGACGTTGCCGTCGACGTCGTAGAAGAGGATCTTGATGTAGCCCTCGCCGAGGTCAGCGAGCCCGACAGTGCCGGAGAGGCCCTGCTGCTCGCGCTGGGCGATGTAGCGGCGGAGTGCCTCGCGTTGTCCCTCGTTGAGCTTGACGTCGGCGGTCACCGAGTCGTCGGCATTCGCCTCCAGCGGGTCTCGCAGCGCCTTCTTGAGAGGGTGGTTCGGGTGCTCCAGGTGCAACGCGGTTAGGCACTCCTCGCGGGCCGCGCCGGTCGGGTCGCCGAGCGGCCCCGCCGGGAAGTGGGCCGTGAAGTCGCAACCCTCCACCGGGCAGTGAAGCTGAAACGAGGATTCGATCGGCATCGGCCGAGCTTAGCCGCCGCAAGTGGCCATGCAGGTTCTGCCCCGGCCCCACGCGCATCAACCTGGCGTGAAGAGGGTTAGGGGTAACGCTCAAGAACCACTGGTGCCGTCGTCGGTGCCCTTACAAGGAGTCCCTGAGAAATGAATTCGCACCGTAGGCTGCGCTTGCTCGTAACGCTCGCCGGCGCCGCTCTTCTCGCCGTAGCGCTTCTGGCCTCGAGCGCCAGCGCTGCCAAGGTCCCGCCGTTCTCCGCCAGCGCCCAATACAAGGCCCTCGCGGCGTTCGTCGACAAGCTCGACGGCCTCGCCAACACGCCGACTGCCGCCGGCCAGAAGACCGTTTACACCGGCCAGCTCAACAACAAGCACCAGGCCGCGGTGAACAAATCCAATTCCCTGTTCAACCGTGCGAAGGCGCTGGCGAAAGATGAATCCGACCGTGCCTTCGCGAAGGGCTCGAGGACGATCCGCCGCACCGAGTCAGGCGAGCTCGCCAGCCTGCGCAGCCAATACGACGCGCGCTTGGCGTCGGCCGCGACCAACTACGAAGCCGAGCTTGCCCGGCTTCAAGACGAGTTCGGCAGCCGCATCGAAACCCTCCACAAAGAGATCAAACGGCTGCGCAAACAGAAGGCTGGCGCCACCACTAACCAGCAACCGCTGTTTCAGGAAGCCATCGAACGGCGCGTTGACCGACTCGTCGCCGACGGCGAACTCGAACGCGAGGAACTCGCTGACCTCAAGGCCGCGTACGGCAAAGAAAAGGCGGCGATCCGCGCCGCCAAGGCCTCGGCTGCGCAGCTCGTCCTCAAGGACGACGACGTTGCGATCCAGAAGCTGCGCAACGACCACCAGCGGATCTTCAGAGCCCGCGTCGCAACTTTCCAAAGCAAGCGCGACAACCAGCTGGTCGACCTCGATGGAAAGCTCGACGCCGGCAAGGCCGCAATCGAACGGATGCCGGTCAGCGGCTGAGCTTCACCGCCTACCCGTCGGGGGCCCGTGCGCTCCCGGCGGGTCAAGTCGTCCTGGCCTCTCCGCTTCCGAGTCTGCCGGTCCAGCCGACGGTCCCGACCTCGGTGACGGTGGTCACTTCGAGCCTGGCAGGGATCGGGCTCGCTCGAAAGGCCCGCTCCGCGGGCCTCGCTGCGCGCCCTCGCTGCGCTCGGGTTCCGCTCGCTCCGCTTCCTGCCGGGCGGCTCGGCGACCACCGTCACCGAGTCAGGAGGAACGAGAATGGATGCATCCATCGACCGAGGCGCACCGCTGAGGGTGATCGGGCCCGGGAGGTTCACCAAGGTCTCGATCCAAACGGCGGCCGGCGAGATCGAGGCCAGGCTGAGCGAAGGGGGGACCTGGGAGCTGCACCTCCGAAAGGAGGACGAGGAGAACTGGCGGATCGCCTGCCGGGGTGACCTTGACAGCGGTGCCATCAACGCCGAAACCGATAAACGGGATCCCCTCGTCCGTGGACCCCTAATTGTCGACCCGGAAATGAGAACCGCGACGGTGAGCGCCGTCAGGGTGCAGCTCTCCCCTAAAGAATTCCAGCTTCTGGCGACGCTGGCGGCCAGACCGGACCGGGTCTTCAGCAAGGAAGAGTTGCTCGCGACTATCTGGGGTCACGACGGCACGGCGAGAACGCGGACTCTCGACAGCCATGCCAGCCGCCTGCGGAGGACGCTGAAAGCGGCCGGGGCGGACGGAATGATCATCAACTCCTGGGGCGTTGGTTACCGACTGTGGGATCGCCTCGACACCGTTGCCCTGCCTCCGCTGCAGCCCTTTGACGCGGCTGCATGATCGAGGTCCAGACCTTTAGCCCTGGTCGCTCATCTAAGCGGATATATGAGAGCCGCTCTCCGAACCGTTGAGTGCCTGAGGTTGTTTGAGCGCTCGGAAAACAATCCGGTTCGTGGATCACCAGGGGTATCGCTTTGCGCCGCTCCGTCGTCTGGGGGGTGACACGACGAACCACCGCCTCGGAATCGCCGCCCCGCCGCGGCGACGACAAAGGAGAGCCGAATGCCACCCCAGACCAAGACCACCGCTCGGCGACCAGTCCTTACCGCTCTGTGCCTCGCGGCGATCTGCCTGCTCGTCGGCGTCGTCTCCGCGGCGACCGCCAAGGCGGCGCCGGCCGGCCAGTTCAAGGCCGTCTTCTGCGCCGGCAATGTCGGCTCCAATGGTTTCGGGACCGGGACCAACACGATCAGCCCGCAGAACCCCGGCGGCATCTTCGACTTCCCGAACTCCTGCGGGCCAGCGCCCGACCCTGCCGGGAACGCCGCCTTCCTGCGGATCGCCGAGAACCAGCCGAGCGGTAACGCCGGAAACGGCGCCTACGGGTTCGTCCACTGGGACACGCCGCCGTTCGTCCACTTCAAGACCGCGGGCGGTTGGACCCGACAGCCCCTCGCTTTCAATGACGGTTGGCGCGCGCGTTTCTGGGGGATCGACTTCGACAACAACGGCTTCCAGATTTTCAGTCAAGGGGTCGGTGCTCCCGCCGGCACCACCTCCACCTTCGCGCCACACCTCTGGCCGGGCGGCAACGCCGACTTCTGGCGCTTTGCCTTCGAGGTCAACTGCGTACGGCCGGCCGGTTGCGATCGCACCAACTTCAACGCCGCCGACGTCAACACCCTCGTCTTCACCCTCTCCGACGATCAGAACGCCCAGGTCGGTTTCACCAACGGCTCGACCCTGATGAGCGGCGCTTGGGCGAAAGGTAGCCAGGCGGTCACCTTCAACCACGCCGACAACGGCTCCGGCCTGCGCTTCACCTATGTGCGGGTCGATGGCGTCGAGCGTTTCCGCTGGGACCACCGGGCGCAATGCAACCTCGATGCCTCCCAGGCCAATGGCGAGTACGCCCGGGTCTTCCAGCCCTGTCCCGTCGGCGGACCCTGGCCGGTTTCCGCCGCGCTCGACACCGGCACCCTCAGCGACGGCGCCCACACCCTGCAGGCGTGCGCGCAGGACTACGGCCAAGCGATCGGCCTCAACGGCACCGCGTCGGAGAGCTGCGTCCAAAGCCCCATCTATAGCGACAACACCGCGCCCGGCGCGCCGACCGGCTTGGTCGTCACTAGCTCCAATCCGAACCGTTACCTGGATCGCTTCGGGGCGCAGTTCACCTTGCCGCCCAACCAGGGCAGCCCGATCACGAAGGTCCACTACCAAGTGATCAACGCCGCCGGCGAGGTGGTGAAACCCGAGCAGATCCTCACCGCCACGAACCCCACTGGCCTGACCGGGATCGAGGGGCCGACGAAAGCCGGCGACTACCGGCTTCGCGTCTGGCTCGAGGATCAGGTCGGCTTTACCGGCCCGGCCGCGATCACTCCGATTCCTCACGACACGACGCCCCCGGCCGCGCCTCAGCTCCTCGCCGTGACTTCGCCGAACACGCCCCGGGCGGTCGACGGCTTCGATCTCCGCTGGCAGAACATCGTCGACCCGGGCGCCCCGATCGACGCCGCCCTTTACTCCATCCTCGACGGCGCTGGCAAGGTCGTCGTCCCGGCCACGAGAGTGGCCGGCGAGAACATCCAGGCGATCGGCGACCTCGATGCCCCAGGGCTGGCAGGTGCCTACCAGCTGCGGCTCTGGCTCTCCGACGGCGAGGGAAACGTCGGCGCGCCGGTCACCGCACCACTCGCCTACGACTGCCAGCGCTCGGCCGAGCGCGGGGCGACCCTGATCAACGCCAAGCTCGGCGGCGGAGCTGGTCAAACCGTTCAGCAGGGCGACGGCACGTCGTTGACCGGCTCGCTGCGCAGCCCCACCGGGGCCGTCGCCAGCTCACCGGTCTGCATCTTCACGCGGGTCCAGACCGACTCCGGCCGCGAGTTCCTCGGCATGGCCTTGACGGACGCGGGCGGAGATTTCCGCTTCCCGATCCCGGCCGGACCCTCGCGGGAGGTGATCGCCATTCACCGCGACGGCACCCGCCAACTGCGCGCAAGCGCGAGCCTCGACACGGTTGTCCAGCCGACCCTGAAAGCGCGGAAAACGACCGTCCGCAACGGCGAATCCGCCTACTTCGAGGGGCAGATTCCCGGTCCTCACAACGACAACGTGACGATCGTCCTGCAGGTGAAAAGCGGTCAGGGCTGGCTCGCCTTCCGCCGCTACCGGACCCGCAACGACGGTCATTTCGAGATGGTCTATCCGTTCCGTCGCACGACTCGGCCGACCAGCTACGAAATGCGCGCCCAGGTTCGCGAAGCGGGCGGCTACCCCTACCTGGAGGGCGACTCCGATCCGGTCATCCTCCGGGTGCTGCCGGAAGCGAAGCCGAAGAAGCAGGCAGCCAAAAAGCGCTGCGGCAAAGTGAAGAAGAAAAGCGCCGGCCGCCGCGGAGCGAAAGGTTGCCCGAAAAAGCACCGTGGGAAAAAACGGTCAACCGCACGTCGCTGACCCGGGCGCTGGAGCTCGCCGGGCTGCCTGCCGGTCCGGCGATCTCCGTCTTGACCACGACGACCGGTAGGTCGAATTCGAGGGCGCGCCTCCTCGGGCTGGACATGCACGGATCACGTTTCCGCCATCGCCTCCCGGCCACGCTGATCCCGTTCCCTAGGTTCGCCCGGGCGCCTCCTGCGCGCCCACGCGCCGCCCCTCCTGCGCTCGCCGGGACCCCGATTTTCGCACCCTCCGGGTGCGGGTCGGGGTCACCGGCTCACGCAGAGGGCGTGGGCGCCAATGCAGGAGGCTCACATGAGAGACCCCAGCACGGCCGTACTCGACATTGACAAGATCAAGGTCGAGGACGGTTTCAACCCGAGGACCGAGTTCGACGCCGAGAAGCACCGCGAGCTCGTCGCCAGCATCGAACAGAACGGGCTCGCCCAGGCGTTGACCGTCAGGCCGAACGGCGGCACCCACTACATCCTGGTCGCCGGCGAGCGCCGGCTGCGAGCGGCGAAGGAGGCCGGCGTCAAGAAGGTCCCCGTCCTGATCCGCGAGGGCGACGGCGCCTTGGCCGCTGCGCTCGCCGAGAACCTGATCAGAGCCGACCTGAACCCGGTCGAGGAGGCGCAGGCGATCGTCCGGTTGGCCGGAATCGAGAACCTGACCACCAACAAAAAGGTCGGGAAACGGATCGGCAAATCCGCCGGTTACGTCGGCGACCGCAAACGGCTGCTGAAGCTGCCGGAGGGCTGCCTCCCCTTCTTTGCCAGTGGGGCGGTGCCGATGGAGGCGGAGCGCAACCTGCGCAAGATCGCCGAGGTCTCGCCGCGGATCGCCGTCTGCGCCTGCGAGCTGGCCCAGCGGGGACAGGTGGAGCCGCACGAGCTGGTCGATTCCTTCGGGGACGTTCTCTACGCCGTCTCCCAGGCGAGATTCGAGGAGCCGCCCACGATGATCGAACCGAGGACCGTACGTCTCGGTGACGTGATCGCCGACGAGGAGAAGCGCGCCAAACTCCTCGAGGAGCTGGCCGAGGCCATGCCGCATATGGCCAGCGCCCCGAAATCCGTCTCGCTCAATCAGCCCGAAATCGACGACGCCCGCGCGGCCGGCTGCTTGGTCGAAGTCAAGGTCAACCGCGGCGAATGGTCCTCCACGACGAGGTTCATCACCGACGTCGAGCTGGCAGGCGATCTCGTCGAGCGCCACATCGACCGCGCGCTCAAGCGCAGGCGCGAACTGAAGCAGAAGGAGCTCGCTGAAGCCAAGAAGGCCGGCGCCCCGACCACCGACGACGAGAAGAAAGCGGCCCGAAGGAAGGCCCTCGACGACGCGAAAGCCGCCAAAGCTGCCGCCGAGCGGGCGAACGAAAAGGTCGGCATCAAGCTCATCGAACGTCGGGGAGCGCCGGGTCGCAAGGAGCACGGACTCAACCGCGCAAAGGCGGTGGCGGCGATCCTGCTGTTCGACCACGACGGCCTCGGTGCGGCCGGAATCAGGCTGGCCCTGCCGCAGCTGCGGGAGGTCGAGCGGAAAACGCTCAAATCGGGCGAGCACCGCGAAAAGATCCACTACGCCAGCCGCGACGCCTGCAACCAGTACATCTGGGAGCGAGTGGAAGCCGCTCGCACCGACGGCGAGGTGATGGAGATCCTCTCCGAGGCGATGATCGCCGGCGAGTTGGTCGACCACGACGCCGTTGCGCGGAGCAACCGGGTCGGCTGGTTCTCGCCGGGCGGCCGGGCCGCCATGCAGTTCCTCGCGGCCGAGGTGAAAGCGGCGCGCCCGCGCCGCAGCCGTGCATTCCGGTAGTGCGGGGGCGCAGGTCGCCGAGAAGGGCGCGAGCGCCAGCTCCCGCCCTTCTCGGGAATGGCCTCTGCTGCCGCTCAGCAATTGGGAGCGCCGCGATGCGTTTCTGGCGGCGCTGGCACGGATGACGCCGGAGACGCGGATCAGGAGGGCTCGCTACTCATGGAAGGCCTGGGAACGCCAGGTCTGGGTGGGTCACTACCCCGACGAGGTCCCGCTGATCAACAGCGAGTTCGAGTGGATCGCACGCCGCTCTGTCGACCTCGAATAGTGGCTCGCACCTGGTCGTCACGCCCGCCGATCGCGGCGCTACCGTCGCCGCATGACCTCGATTTCGCTGCCGATCGTCTTCGCCGCCGACGGTGCATCCCTCGGCGGCGAGACGCTGCTGACCGAGGCCGGCGCCTCCGTGCTGGTCTTCGCCAGCTGCGCCGCATCCGTCGGAATCGAGCTGCGCGGTGCCTACCTCGCGGGGGAGGGCAACCGCTCCCTCCTGGTCGCCGAGAGCAGCGTGACCGGCGACGAGCCCGCCGTGATGCGTTCGCGGTCGCTGCATATCCCCGAGGAGGCGATCACCGACCAGCGGCGACTGCTGCTCTATGACCACCTGCAGGCGTTTCAGGATCTCTCGGACCGCGCCGGCCACCGGCTCGGCGTCGACGGTCTCGACGCCGCCGCCCTGGTCCTCGATCCGCATCTGCGGATCGAGTCCTAGCGCCCGACACTCGCAACGGCCGGGCCCGCTCCGCGGGCGCGACGCCGGCAGGGGGGAGAGCTTTTGCCGATGATCCCCTGATCCCCTGAAAACCCAAGTGCGCCTCGGGGGGGCCGGCGCTGTAACGCCGACCCTGATCCCCGAGACGACTTCACAGGAGCCATAACTCCCATGCAAAGTCACCGTAGCCACGGGTGCGATTCCGAGCACCCGGATCCAGATACCCGCAACGAAGCCACCACCGTCCAGCAGGACACCGCGATCGAAACCGGCGTCCTGGCGCTCGTCCTCTCACGGCACCCCGCGCAGCTGACGATCGCCGAGCTGATCCGCGAGGTCGCCGACGGCCCTGACAAGTTCCGCCAGGTCGACGCGATCAATCGCGCCGTCCGCGACCTCGGCGGCGTCGGCCTGCTGAACCGCAACGGCGAGTTCCTCATCCCGAGTCAGGCCGCGCTCCGCTTCAACCACCTGAGCGGCTCTTGGGGGGAACGGTGAGCGCCGCCAGCTCGAAGCCGCCGCGCGGATCTCGCCGCGCGGCCGGCGTCCACGGGCCGGACCGCTACGCAGCACTGACCGAGCGGGCAGTTCGACGCCAGCAGTTCGGCCAGCGCTTCGGTCGCAATCTCCAGCTCGCCCGCCGCGCCGCCGGCCTCAGCCAGGACGACCTTGCCGAACGCGCCGACATGCACCGGACGGAGGTCAGTCACATCGAGCGCGGCGTGCGACTGCCGCGCGCCGACACCCTCTGGCGAATCGCGCAGTGCGTCGGCGCCGACCTCGGCGAGCTGTTCGCGGGGCTCGGCGCCCTCCCCGAGGCTCCCGATGCGGCAGAGCCCGACGGCGAGAACTGAGCGGCCCGGCCACGCCCGCGCTCGCGGCCCGGCCTGCGGTCGAAGCGGCGGCCCCGGCTGGCTCGCCAGACCCCGCAGTGTCGCGCACGTTCGTGCGCGGGGGCGGGGTATGGCGAGCCAGCCAGAGAGCGAGCAGGCGGGACGCAGGGCAGCGATCCTTGAGCAGGCGCTGACCGAGGCGCGGACGGCGCTGCGCAGTCAGGCGCGGCGGCACGCGCCCGGCGAGCCCGAGGCCGAGGACGCGTTGCAGGAGGCGAGCATCGACTTCCTGCGCTTCTACGACGGGCCGCCCGGAGTCGACGCGGTGCGCTGGCTAAATACCGCGATCAAACACCGGGCCTGGGAACAGGGCCACAAACTGCGCAGAGCGCGCGGCCGGACCGTGATCGAACTGGAGGACGGATCCGAAATCCAGATCCCGGCCGCCACCGTCGATCCGGCCGAGCGAGTCGGCAGGTCCGAGGAGGTCGAGCGCTTCATCGCCGCGATGATGCAGTTGAAGCCCGACCAGCGAACCGCGCTGATCATGTTCGGCCTGGGCTACTCCTACCGCGATATCTGCGAGCGCCGGGGCTGGACCCATACGAAGGTCAACCGCTGCCTGGCCGAGGGCCGGGCGGCCCTGCGCAAGCTCGTCGGCTGACCGACGCTCGGTCTCAGGTCGCCATCGCGCTACGGACGAAAGGCCGGAAATTTCGTCCGTAGCGTCACCCCGCCCCGCCTGGGTTTGAGCCCCCCTCGGAACCCTGACCACGCACACACACGATGGAGTGTTCGTGGTCAGCGTTGCTCGGGGGGCAGGAGGGAGTGGGGCGGGGCGGTCAAGAGGTCGGTCGGGTGGGCATGGAGCGAGTCGGTGAGGGTCCGAGGGTG
>JBFXEM010000007.1:0-15982 GCA_050180135.1 Solirubrobacterales bacterium
ACAGGGACATGCCGGTCTCGACCGGGACTTCGACCAGCTCCGGGCTCGAGGAGGCGATCGCGGTGGCGAGGGCGGCGCTGACTTCGTCGCGGTCGCGGGCGCGGTGGGCGGTCACTCCGTAGCCCTCGGCGACGGAGGCGACGTCGAGCGCCGGCAGGTCGAGGCCGGGCGCACCGCTCACCTGCTCGACTTCGGCGAACCACTTGAGGATCGCGTACTCGGAGTTGCGCAGGACCAGGAAGGTGACCGGGGCGTCGTAGGCGACGGCGCTCCAGAAGGCGGTGATCGCGTACTGGGCCGAGCCCTCGCCGAGCACGCAGACGACCGGGCGGTCCGGCTGGGCGAGCTGGACGCCGACCGAGGCCGCGAGGCCGAAGCCGAGGCCGCCGCCGGCGGCGAAGTAGTAGCTGCCGGGCCGTGAGAGGCGCAGCTGGTTGCGCAGGGCGAGCGTGCTGGAGGGGGACTCGAGGACGACGATCGCGTCCTCGGGCAGGACCTCGCGCAGGGCGCTGTGCACGGTCGAGGCGTTGAGCGGGTCGGTGGCGGGGATTTCCCCCGGCCCCGGGTTCGGCTCCGGCGCCGGGCGGGTCGACTCGGGCACGGCCGCCAGCAGCGCCTCGAGGGTGAGGGCGACGTCGGCGACGATCGCGTCGCCCATCGGCGCCCGCACCGCCTCGTCGGGATCGCTGGTGATCGCGACCAGCTTCGCCCCCTCCGGCAGCAGCGGCCCGGGGATGTAGGGGTAGTAGGGGAAGACCGAGCTGCCGAGGACGAGGATCAGGTCGTGGCCCTCCAGCGTTTGGCCGACCGGGCCGATCGCCGGCGGCAGCACGCCGCGGAAGTTCGGGTGGTTCTCGGGGAAGCCGAGGCGGTGGCCGCCGGTCGCGGGCGAGGCCCAGACCGGCAGGCGCTGGCGCTCGGCGAGGCCGACCGCGAGCTCCCAGGCGCCGCTGGTGTCGACGTCGGGGCCAGCGACGAGGACCGGGTTGGCGGCGGCGTCGAGCGCCTCGGCGAGGGCGCGGACCGCCTCCGGGTCGGCGCCGGCGCGGCCGCTGACGCGGCGCCGGGTCGCGGCGCGGGCGTCGGCCTCGTCGAGCTCGGCGTCCCAGTCGTCCATCGGGATCGAGACGAAGACGGGGCCGCGCGGCGGCAGGCCGGCGAGGTGGGTGCCGTGGGCGAGTGCCAGCGGCACGTCCTGCGCCCGCGGCGGCTCGAAGGACCACTTGACCAGCGGATGCGGCATCCGCGTCGCGTCGCGGTTGGTCAGGTTCGCCTGCAGGGTGATCTGGGCGCGCGCCTGCTGGCCGGCGGTGATCAGCAGCGGCGCGTGGTTGGCCTGGGCGTTGAAGATCGCACCCATCGCGTTGCCGACTCCCGGCGCGGTGTGCAAGTTGACGACGGTGGTCTTGCCGGAAGCCTGGGCGAAACCGTCGGCCATGCCGACCACGACCGCCTCCTGCAGGCCGAGCACGTAGCTGAAGTCGGCCGGGTAGTCGGCCAGCATCGGCAGCTCGGTCGAGCCCGGGTTGCCGAAGATCGTCGTCATCCCGTGGGCGCGGAAGAGGTCGAAGGTTGCGTCTCTGACCGTCGGCATCGCTACGACCCTAGCGGCGGCCCACGTACGGCCTGTTTTCGCCTGATTAAGGCACTAAGCAGGAGAAAGAGCCGTGGAGTCCAAGATTCAAGGCGGCCCCGAGGTGCTGTCGATAGGGGGAGGGTGATCCGCCACGGGCTCATCCTTTGTGCCGCCGCCTTCTGCCTGGCAGTGGGCGCCGCCGGCGCCGCCGCGGCGGAACCGCCGCCGAGCGAAACCCGGCTCGTCCACGGGACCGGCGCGATCGTGCCGATCCCCGCCTCGATCCCGCACGAAGAGGGCGACATGGTCGACAAGCGGCTGATCCCCGACCTGCGCTGGATCGCCCAGCGGTACCCGATCTACGTCACCGACGGCTACTCCGGGCCGCTGCCCGGCGGCGGCTGGTCGGGCTGCCACGGCTGCCACGTCGCCGGCTCCGACCACTACAACGGGCTCGCGGTCGACATCGTGCCGCTGGTCCCGAGCTCCACCTGCGACACCAAATGGACCGGGATCACCCGCCTCGCCCGCTGGGCCGAGCCCAAACAGAACTCCCCCGTCCTTCCCTTCCGTTGGGTCGGCTACGACGGCGACGTCGGCCACGGCTGCGGCCACCACCTCCACCTTTCCTGGAACCACGCTCCGGCCAAGCGCTACGAGCTCGCCGAGTGGGTCGAAGTCTTTCCGGTCTCCGAACTCGAAACCGGCAAGAAGCCCCGCACCAAGAAGGTCCCGAAGGCGCCGAAGGCCCCCGCCGTCCCGAGCGGCGGGATCTCCCAGGCCCCCACCGGCGGCCTCTCCCCCCGCGGCACCGGCGACTGAGCCCCCCTGACCGCGGAGATGCTGAGTCTCCGTCGCCATAGCGGCCCGAAAACTCCGACACGTCCCGGGGGCGGGGGTGGCGGGTGCCTAGGATGCGGGGACGATGGGTGCACGCAAATTGATCGCCTTCGGCTGCGTTGCCGCGGTGCTCGCCGTCGCCGGCTGCGGCGGCGGTCGCGAAGAGGAGGCGCAGACGCCGGTCGCCTGCCTTGAAGGGTCCGAGGCCTACGTGCGGGCGCTCGACAACGCGCCCGGCAAGGTGCTGGTCGGCGGCGAGACGCCGATCGGCGAGTGCCTGACCGAGAACCAGAGCGGCGGCGAGCTGGCGACGGTCGGGGAAGCGATGATCGCCGCCGCGACCGAACTGAACGCCGAGGCCCGAAAAGACCCTGGCGGCCAGGCGACGCTGGAGCTCGGCTACCTGCTTGGCGCCGCCAAGCGCGGGGCCGAAGGGACCGAAGGAATCCACACCGACCTGATCCGCCGGCTCGTCGTCGCCGCCCGCTTCGCCCCGAAGGGCGAGCCCCTCTCCCCCGCCTTCATGGCCACCTACGAGGAAGGGTTCGACGCCGGGCAGGCGGGCGGCTGGCTGCCCGACTCCTAGGAGCGGCGGCAGCGCCCGGCCGGCATCGCCGCCAGCAGGCGGTCGGCGCGGCGGGCGGAGTCGGGCGGGGCGCAGGCGCGGACCTCGGTCAGGACCGAGCGGGCGACCTGGTGCGGGCAGCGGGGACGCACGTTCTGGGCGCTCGGGCGACCGTCGATGTGTGCCGGCCCGACCAGCGCCATCTGGCGCTCGCCGCGGACGACGATCCACGGCTCGCCCTCGCAGATCCCGACGAAGCTGGAGATGCCGGCGCGGCGGGCCAGCTCGTGGCCGATCACGGCGATCTGCAGCGGGTGGGCGTTGCGGTGTGTGAGCGCGTGGTCGATCAGCAGCGCCCGGTGGGAGCGCCGGTCGGGACAGAGGCAGAGGCCGTTGGTGAGCCGGTCGGCAAGCGCGTGCGCCTGTTCGGCGACGTCGCACGCTCCGGCCCCGAACAGCGGCAGCGAGGCCTCGTCGAGCAGCGCCCCAGGCGCCGCCATCGCCGTCACCGAGAAGCTGGCGGCGAGCACCGCCTGCGCCTGGTCGTGCTGCAGTCCCGGGGTGCCGAGGAGACGCGCCGCGGAGCTCTCCCGGACCTTGGCGCTCATCGTCACCCTCCCCTACGGCGAGACCGGCCGCGGCTCGGCGCCGAGCTCGGCCCGCGCCTTCTGGGCCAGCTTGACGGTGGCTTTGCGCAGGCCCTCGGGGCCCTCGATCGGCTCCTCGTAGTCGACCCGCACCGAGACCTCGCCGGCCGGCGTCGTGGCGAGCAGGTCGAGGCCGGTGCGGTCCGCGTCGAGGCAGCGTGCCGCGCTTGCCTGCGGGCAACCGCCGAGCGCCTGCGCCATCTCCGTCAGCGCATCGGCGTGGTCCTCGTTCAGGTGCTCGATCGCGCGGGCGGCGCCGGCGCTGACTGGATCGTCCTGCGTCATCGTCCCTCCCTGGAGTCTGGTTGCGTGGCCGTGAAGTTCGATTTTGAGCGCATCAGCGCCTCGCGTAGCGTTCGATCACCAGCTGCTCGGAGACCGGCATCGCGATCTCCGCGCGCTCCGGCGCCCGCAGCACCTTGCCGGTCAGCGCCTGGTGGTCGGCGACCAGCCAGGCCGGGATCAGGCCGATGTCCTCGGCCGCTTCCCGCGCCAGGCCCTCAACCGGCGAGCCCGGCACGATCCGGATCCAGGAGCCGTCGGCGACCGCGGCCGAGGGGATGTCCAGCTTGCGCTCGTCGACCTGGACGTGGCCATGGACGACGAACTGGCGCGCCTGGCGCCGGGTCGCCGCCAGCCCGAGCCGGAAGACGACGTTGTCGAGCCGGCGCTCGAGCATCTGCAGCAGCGCCTCGCCGGAGGTCGTCTCGCGGTTGCGACGGGCGCGGTCGACCAGCCTCCGCATCTGCTTCTCGCGAATCCCGTAGGCGATCTTCAGTTTCTGCGCCTCCCGCAGCTGCTGGCCGTAGACGCTGGGCGCCCGCCGCCGGGCGGCGCCGTGCTGGCCGGGCGGCTGCGGGCCGCGCCGCTCCAGCGAGGTCTTGCCGCGCAGCTGCCGTTTGCCCTTGAGGTCGAGGGAGACACCCTCGCGCCGCTCCAGCTTCTCCACCGGTCCGATGTATCGTCCCATTAGGCCACCCTAATACAAATGAATTAGGCATGCCTAATAGAGGACACACAGGCGGCACGAAGCGGCCCGTAGCGCCGGAGGAATACCCTCCGAACTCCCAAACGACCTTCATGGAGGCATCACCTTGACCGAGCAGCTGTGGGGTGGCGAGACCACCAAAGCAGTCGACAACTTCCCCGTTTCCGGCGAGCGCGTGCCGGTTCCAGTCGTGCGCTGGCTGGGCCGGATCAAGGGCGCGGCCGCGGAGGCCAACGGCGCCCTCGGCAAGCTCGACGCCGACCTCGCCGAGCGGATCGCCGCCGCCGGCAAGGCGATCGGCGAGGGCCAGCACGACGACCAGTTCCCGGTCGACGTCTTCCAGACCGGCTCCGGCACCTCCTCGAACATGAACGCCAACGAGGTGATCGCCAACCTCGCCGGCGATGGCGCCCACGCCAACGACCACGTCAACATGGGCCAGTCCTCCAACGACGTCTTCCCCTCCGCCGTGCACCTGGCGGCGCTTGACGAGGTCAGCCACGACCTGCTGCCGGCGATGGGCGAGCTGCAGGCGGCGCTGGAGGCGAAGGCGACCGCCTTCGCCGACGTCGTCAAGGCCGGCCGCACGCACCTGATGGACGCGGTCCCGGTCACCCTCGGCCAGGAGTTCGGCGGCTACGCCGCCCAGGTCCGGCTGGGGATCCAGCGGATCGAGGGCACGCTGCGGCGGGTCGGCCAGATCCCGCTTGGCGGCACCGCCACCGGCACCGGGCTCAACACCCACCCGGAGTTCGCCGCCAAGGTGCGGGCCAAGCTCGCCGAGGACACCGGCCTGGCGATCTCCGAGCCGCTGGACCCGTTCGAGGCGCAGGGCAACCGCGACGCCCTGGTCGAGCTCTCGGGCGCGCTCAAGGTCTACGCCGTCTCGCTCAACAAGATCGCCAACGACCTGGCGCTGATGGGCTCCGGCCCGCGGGCGGGGCTCGCGGAGCTGCGCCTGCCGGAGCTGCAGAAGGGCTCCTCGATCATGCCCGGCAAGGTCAACCCGGTGATCCCGGAGGTCGTGATCCAGGTCGCCGCGCAGGTGATCGGCAACGACGCCGCGATCACCGTCGCCGGCTCCCAGGGCCAGTTCGAGCTCAACGTGCGGGTGCCGCTGATCGCCCGCAACCTGCTCGACTCGATCAAGCTGCTGGCCTCAGCGTCACGCCTGCTCGACGAGAAATGCGTCGCCGGGCTCGAGGCCAACGAGGAGATGACCGAGCGCCACGCCGAGGCCACCCTGGCGACGGCGACCGCGCTCAACCCCCACATCGGCTACGACCGCGCCGCCGAGATCGTCAAGACGGCCGCCGACAGCGGCCGCATGCTGCGCGAGGTGGCGCTGGAGCTGGGCGTCGACGAGGAGACGCTCGACAAGGCGCTGGACCACCGCGCGATGGCCCGCCCCAACGGCTAGCACTTGTGTGGCGAGTTACTCCCGCACGTGCGGGAGTAACTCGCCAAAGGGTCCCGGCCCACCCACCGTTTAGCGGCGGGTGGAGCGGTGCTGGCGCTGGTGCTTCTTGGCCTTCTTCGCCTTGGCCTTCTTGCACTTGGCCGATTTGGCGGCGCAGGATTTGCCGCTCTGGCCGCGCGGTCCGCGGTCGCCCTTGGGGCCTTTCGGGCCCGGGAGGCCGTCCTGGCCTGCGGGTCCCTGGACACCGTCTTTGCCGGTGGGGCCCTGCGGCCCGCTCGGACCCTGAGGGCCGACGGGACCGGTGGGTCCGACGACTCCGGCCGGGACCGGGAAGACCGTGGCGGTGCTGGCGACGGTCTGCCCGTCGGTGCCGGTCGCGACGACCTGGCAGCTCAGCGGAGCGCCGGTGTCGCCGGCGCTGACGGCGTAGTTTTCGCCGCTCCCGACCTGGACGCCGCCGCGCCACCACTGGCGGGCCAGCGCCGGGGTCCCTGACCAGGTGCCGAGCGAGCAGGTCAGGTTCTGGCCGACGACCGGGCTGCCGCCGAGCTGCGGGGCGGCCGTGTTGGCCGGGACGTCGCCGAGGATGCCGGTGAGCGCGCGCAGGTCGGGGTCACCGGCGTTGTCGCTGCCGTCGGCGACCCAGGCGCGGCCCCCGACCAGGGCCAGCGAGGTCATGTTGCCGATCCCGCGCTGGTCGGCGAGCGGCACCGTGGTCAGGGTCGACTTGGTCGCGGTCGCGCCGGCCGCGAGGGCGGCCACGGGGAAGCGGACGACCGCGGCGTCGCCGCGGGCATTGGTGCTGGTGCCGGCCGATTCGACCGCCAGCAGGTCGCCGTTGAAGGCCAGCGCGAGGTCGCGCAGGCGCCGTTCGCTGGAGACCGGGACCAGCACCTGGTCGGCGCTGGAGGGGGCGCCGGGGGTGATCCTGAAGACCGGCACGTTGCCGGCGCTGGGGGCGACGTCAGTGGAGGCGTAAACGCGGCCGCCGTCGGCCTTGACGGCGATCCCGGAGGCGTTGTTGACGGCGGCCAGGTCGATCGTCTCGACCACGGCGCCGTCGGCGTCGAGGCGGGCGACGTCGGTCGTGCCGCCGCCGCTGACGGCCAGCCACCAGCCGCCGCCCGGGCGCGCGGCGACGTCCTGGACGATCGCCGCCGCCGGCAGCCCGGTGACGTCGAAGAGCTTGCTCGCCGGCGCGAAGCCGGGGGCGCCGACGCTGACCTCGAACAGGGCCTTGTCGGCGCTGTAGCGGGGTGCCATCACCAGCTTGCCGGCGGCGCTGGTGCCGAGGCCGCGAACGTCGGACCAGGGCTCGTCGTCGCTGACGATCAGCGGCCGCTCGGCTGGCAGTTTGTCGGTCGTGGTGATGCGGAAGACGCTGAAGCCGGCCTCCTCGTCGGCGGTGATAACCCGCTTGCGGGACGGCAGCGCGACCGCGCTCTCGGGCCGGGTACCGCCCAGCAGCACCGCCATGAAGCGCGGCGCCTGCTTGTCGGAGATGTCGTAGACGGAGGTCGAGCGGGCGCGCTCGTTGGTCACGAAGAGGGTTTCGCGGCCGTCGATCGTGGCGATCTCGACGCCCTCGGGCTCGGAGCCGGCGTTGTCGTTGCGGCCGTCGGCGATCTGGCCGTAGTCGGCGAGGTGGCGGTCGTAGGCGGAGCCGCCGTTGGCGAGCACCTGGCCGTCAGCGGTCCAGATCGTGAAGTCCCGCGTGCCCTGGGCAGTGCCGCCATCGAGGTCGTCGTTCTCCTCCTCGTTGGCGGTGACGAGCGCTTTGCCGTCGGCGGTCCACTTGACCCCGTCGGGCTCGCGCTCGCGGGTGACCAGCTGGTTGAAGCGGAGCAGGTTGTCGTTGAAGATGTCCGCGTCGAAGGTCTGGGCGCCGGTCGGCCAGACGTCGGTCGCGGTCGCCGTCGCGAGGTCGACGATCACGACGCCGCCCTGCTCCTGCAGCGTCACCGCGGCCTGGCTGGCGGCGTTGATGTCGACGAACTCGGGCTGGGGATCGTCGGCCTCGTCGTATTCGGCGGGGTCGAGCGCCGGCACCGCGACCGGGGTCGCCGTCCACAGGGTCGGGTCGGCGTTGGTCAGGTCGAGGACCTCGATGCGGCCATCGGTGAGCGCGTCCTTCTCGTTCTCGATCGCCGCGGCGCCACGGCTGCCGCCGGGCGCAACCGCGACCGAGTCGACCCCGTCGCCGACCGCGATCGTGTGCGTCAGCACCGGGTTGGCGGGGTCGAGCAGGTCGTAGACCCGGATCTCGTCGCCGCTGGTCGACGCAGTCTGGAAGGCGACCAGGACGTAGCGGTTGTTGACCGCGGCGACCGAGGTGGTGGTCTCGTTCGCCGCCCCGAGCACGACGGTCGCTTTCTGCACCGGCGCGTCGATGTTGGTGATGTCGAAGACCGCGAGCCGCCCGTTGGCTTCGCCGCCGAAGTCGTTGTCGGTGGAGATCAGGAGGTTGCCGTTCGGCGTCACGTCGAGGATCTCGGGGACGCTGCCAGCCACCGCGGGCGCGAAGCCGGGACGGATTTCGAAGGCGGTCCCGGCGCTGGCCAGCGGCGCCGCGGCGGCGGCGGCGATCAGGGCGGCGACGGACGCAAGGGCGAGCGCAAGGCGGCGAGGCAGGGGCACGTGGTTCCTCCTGGACGAGTTGACGCCCGCAGCCTGCCGCGGCACCGCTGGATGTTTGTGACCACCCCGTGACTAAGACGTGACGAGGTTGTGACCGCGCCGACGGGCCACTCGGCCGACAAGCCGATTTTGTCGCCTATATCGAGACGAATCGGCCGGACGGCGGGCTTTCAGCCCTGCAAGGTGACGAAACGCTCCTCGGTCAGCTCGTAGACGGCGAAGGCCGGGCCCTCGCGGGTGTTGCCGGAATCCTTGACGCCGCCGTAGGGCTGCTGGTCGGCGCGGAAGGTCGGCACCTCGTTGATCAGCACGCCGCCGAACTCCAGGGTGCGGGCGGCCTTGAGGCCGTTGCCCATGTCGCGGGTGAAGACGCCGGCCTGCAGGCCGAACTTGGAGTCGTTGGCCATCGCCAGCGCTTCGTCGAAGTCGGCGAAGGTGTCGACGGTCGCCACCGGCCCGAAGATCTCCTCGCACCAGACCTTGGCCTCTTTGGCCGGGTGGGCGAGCAGAGTCGGGGCCAGGCAGCGCCCCTCGTCGACCAGCTCGCCGCCGGTGAGGAGCTCGGCGCCCGCGGCAACGGCCTCGTCGATCCACTCCTTGACCCGGTCGCGGTCGCCCGGGGTGATCAGCGGGCCGACGTCGGTCCCCGCGTCGAGTGGGTCGCCGACCGCCAGCTTCTCCACGTTGGCGACGAGGCGGGCCTTGAAGTCCTCGGCCACGTCCTCGTGGACGAGGATCCGCTGGATCGAGATGCACGACTGCCCGGCGTGGGAGAAGGCGTGGATCTGGGCTTTGTCGGCCGCGGTCCGCCAGTCGCCGTCTGCGTTGACGACCAGGGGGGCGTTTGATCCCAGCTCGAGGTTGACCTTCTTGTGGGGGACCTTGGAGCGGATGCCCCAGCCGACCTCGGCCGAGCCGGTGAAGGTGATCGCCTTGGTCAGGGGCGACTCGACGATTGCGTTGCCGACCTGCGAGCCCGGGCCGGGGATTACGGAGAGCCAGCCCTCGGGCAGCCCCGCCTCCTCGAGGATCGCGGCCAGCTTCAAGGCGGAGATCGGGGTCACTCCGGCGGGCTTGAGGACGATCGTGTTGCCGGCGGCGATCGCCGGGCCGAGCTTGTGGGCGACCAGGTTCAGCGGGAAGTTGAAGGGGCTGATCGCGCCGACTACGCCGTAGGGGACGCGGAGCATCACCCCGAGCTTGCCGGCGCCGGCCGGGGAGGCGTCCATCGGGACGGTGCCCCCGGTCAGCTTCCTCGCCTCGGTGGCGGAGAAGGTGAGGGTGTCGACGCAGCGCTGGGCCTCGACGGTGGCGGTCTTGATCGGCTTGCCGGCCTCGGCGGCGATCGTGGTCGCGAGGTCCTCGACCCGCTCCCCGACCAGCTCGGCGGCGCGGTCGAGGACGGCGGCGCGCTCGTGCTGGGGGAACTCGGCGGACTCGAAGGCCCCCTGGGCGGCGGCGATCGCCTTGTTGACCAGCTCGGCATCGCCCTGGGCGACGCGGCCGACCGAGCTGCCGTCGTAGGGGCTCTTGACCTCTGCCCACTCGCCGGTTGCGATCCACTCGCCGGCGGCGAGGAGTTTGTGGTCCACCGTTTTGACCGTCTGCGAAGCCATCTACGCCCTCCTCTCGAAGCTTTCGTTTCAGCCTATTGCAGGCCGCTACTCGGCGAGCGCGAAACTGTTTCGACCAGAACATGCGCTCCCGCCTGCTTGCCATCCCGCTCATGCTCGCCCTGATCGCCTCGCTGGCGTCCGCGGCCAGTGCCTCGGCTGCCGTCAGCTGGATCGTCCACGGGCGCGGCTTCGGCCACGGCGTCGGGATGAGCGCCTACGGCGCCTACGGCTTCGCCAAGCACGGCAAGAGCTACCGCTTCATCCTCGGCCACTACTACACGGGAACCACGGTCGAACCGGTCGCCAAGCCGCGCGTGATCCGCGTCCTCCTCGGCAGCTCCGGCGGCGACGTCGAATTCAGCGGCGCCACCAGCGCCTGCCGCACCCAGCTCGACCCGGCGCGCGGCTACGAGGCGCACCGGGTCGGCAACGCGATCCGGCTGCGCAGCTCCGGCGGCAAGCTGCTGGCCAAATGCGGCGCCAAACTGCGCGCCGCCGGCGCCGGCAAGATCACGATCGGCGGCTACGGCACCTACCGCGGCGCCCTCGAGACGACCGTCTCCGGCTCCTCGCTCAACGTCGTCAACGCGCTCGCGCTGGAGCAGTACGCGAAGGGCGTGATGTCGAACGAGGTGCCGCCCTCCTGGCCGGCCGAGGAGCTGAAGGCGCAGGCGGTCGCGATCCGCTCGATCGCCCTCACCAGCGACGTCGGCGGCGCCGTCTTCGACGTCTACCCGGACACCCGCAGCCAGGTCTACGGCGGCATGGAGAGCGAGTACGCGACCACCAACGCCGCGGTCGCCGCGACCCGCGGCCAGGTGCTGATGTACAAGGGAGAAGTCGCGACCGCCTTCTACTCGGCCTGCTCGGGCGGACACACCGAGAGCGTCGGCAACGTCTTCGGCACCGCGATCCCCTACCTCGTCGGCGTCCCCGATCCTTACGACTACTACTGCCCGCTGCACAAGTGGACGCTCAACTTCAGCGGCCCGGAGATCAGCGCCAAGCTCAGCGGCTACCTCGACGGCAAGCTGAAGAAAGTGATCGTCACCAAGACCGGCGTCTCCCCGCGGATCCTCGAAGCGAAGCTGGTCGGGACCGGCGGCGTCACCACCGCGACCGGCTCCGAGCTGGCCGCCGCGCTTGGCGGCTACGACACCTGGATGACCTTCGAGAAGGTCGTCCGCTAGCGCGACTACAGCGGATTTCGTTTATGCGTTTAGTGTTGCCTGATCATTCGGCGAGTCACAACTAGAAGGCACGCTGCCCTCATCCTCGCCTGCGGCCTGCTAGCGGCAGGTCTGGGTGCGGCGCCAGCAAGTGCGGCCGAGCTCACTCTCGAGATCCTGCCGGCGAAAGTCCAGCTCTCCTCCAACCGCACCGTGACCGCAACCGTGCTGGTCACCAACGGGGAAGCCACCGACGTCACCCATCTCCATGTGAAGCCTGCGGTCTCCGGCGGCAACGCGGATAGCGCGACGATCCGCTCGAATGCCGGAACCACACTCAAGCCAGGCGCCGCGCGCACGTACACCCTCGCGCTCGGGGCCTGGGACTCACCGGCTCCTCCGTTCGCCGTCGCGGTGCTCGCCTCCTACCGAACCTCGAGCGGAGTGCGGAAAATTGCCCGCGGGACCGTCGAGACGGTGGCTCCGGTCCCGGTCGACATCTCGAAACTCGCGGCGATCGAAGTCAAAGCCAGCTTGGCGACGCTGCGATCAGGCCAGGAAGAGCCCGTGTACCTCTTGGTCACTAATAAGGGGGCACAGCGGCTGAAGCTGGAGAAGGTCGAGTCGATGGGCCCGGAGTTCATCGATCTCACGAACAGCTCGAAAATGCCGCGGTGGCTGGAGCCGGGGATGACCGCCGTGCTCACCCTGATGGCGAAGGCGGAGGACCGGGTGCGAACGGGCGAACACCAGCTCGTCTTCCGAATTCCGGCGAGCTCCGGGGGCTCGGAATTCGACCTGGTCGCCAGTCAGAACACGAAAGTCGGCATCGCCGGCGAGTCCGAGGTGTTGGAGCTCTTTGGAGTTCCTTCGGTGCTCTTCCTCCCCGGCTTCCTCGTGCTGACGATGGCAAGCCTGCTCTGGAAACTGCGTTGGAGGCGAAAGGAGTGGGACGACGCCGAGTTCCCGCTGCTGCCCAAGGAAGGCCAGTTCTGGCTCGTGGCCGTCATTTTCTCGATCGTCATCGTCACCATTGCCGCGAAGCTCGGCACCGATCTCCTCGACCTGTACGGGCTGAAGGAACTGCTCGTCGTGTGCGCGGCCTCGATCGTGCTCGGGGCGGTCCTCTATTGGGCATTCGTCAGCTGGCAGAACTCGCGCCGCAGCAAGCTCGTACCGGACGGAGCCGACACCCCACTGCAGGTGCTCAACAAGCTCGCCAAGCAGGGACTCAGCACCAGGCGGCGGCGGATCTCCTACGACACCGGCACCGGCGTCTCTCGTCTCTTCCTGCTGCAGCCCGACAGTGACACCAGGCCCTCGACGTGGGCCTCACCAGCGATCACTTACAGGTGGACCGAGATGGACGCCGAGCTGCAAGAGCGAATACAGCAGCAGATCGACGTCAGTCACGACGCCGCCGCGCTCGCCGCGAACCTCAAGGTGGGACTGGAGCGCAAGATCCTCACGGTCAGCTTTGCCGGGCAGCCGAATTCACCGATCTTGGTCGCCAAAGAGAAAATAGGCAAGACCGAGCTGGCAGGGATCGTCGAACAAGCATGAGTCGGTGTCCCAAGAGAAATATGGCGGCCCCCCGTGGGGGCCGTGCCATCCTGCTCGTTGTCCCCTTGCGGGCGGAGCGGAAGTGCGACATTTTACTATCACTCTTCCTACAGAATGTGAGTCAGGGCGAATGATAACCCACGCTCAGAGTCCTGTCTCACTGCAACGAATGCGGATCAGTTTCATCTGGCACCAGAACCTGATGGCTGATGGTCCTGTGGCGCGCCCGCTGGTGCTGGATCTGGCCCTGTACCCGGCGATGTTCAACGAGAAGCCTCGCGACCGGTCGGGTCCGCTCACCCTGCCCTGGCCCGACCACGACCGGCAGGGCTTCTGGCAGCGATACCTAAAGATGCCGAAGGGTCTCGGCATGGTGGGCGGCCGCGACGGCACCCGCGCCTTCGTCCCCTTGCGAGTCGCCTCGCCGCTGCCGCTGGCGATCGAGCTTCCCGACGCGACCGTGTCCAACGAAGGCTTCCTCCATCCCTGGGGAGCGAGCTTCGTCGTCAACGTCAGCCTCGGCGGACCCGGGCTCGACTTCGCAGCGGCCAGCGCCGCCGTCAGGGACGTCCGCTCGGGCTTGTGGTTCGCCAGCGGGAGCGCCCGCTCGCTCCGCCTCGACCAGGTCTGGAGCCTCGGCCTCGAGGCAGTCAGCGCCCACGCATCCACCAGCTTCGACGGGCAAAGCTGGGACAGCTTCTCGGTCTTCACTCTGCTTGCGGCGCGGGGGAGCAAGGAGGCATTCGACCCCACTCCGAAAGACGCGATGGCCGCCCGCTTCCTGCAGGCGGTAACGACGTTCAGCTCCACCTGGGAGGAAGATGACCTCACCCCGCTCGCGCAGGCGAAAGTGGCCGGCAAATCGAAGGCACCGCCGACCCACCTCATCTACGGCTCCGAGCGCCGCCGTGCGATCTGGAGCCCGGGTCACTTCCGCGCCCCGGCCGACCCGCCGCGGGCCACGCTCAGCTGCCACCACCGCAACCTCGTCCTCGCCAGCATGCAGACCGAGGCACTTGGCCGCTACTTGACGGAGACCGCACGCCGCCTGGGCGAGAACATCGAGCTCTCGGGCGAAAACCGGACCCAGGCGAAACTCGCCTCGGAGATCCTCAAGCGCCTCCACGACGGCTCCGACTCCACCTACCGGTCGGGATCGGTGAAGGCCCAGATGACCCCCTGGCTGGACGAGATCGACGCCGTGCGCGCAGAGCTCGGCCTGTCCGCGATCAAACCTCCCCCGCCCGCTCCGCCTCAGCCGTCCCCGTAGGGCTGGATCGGGATGCCGTGGTCGGTCTCCCGCATACCGAGCTCGTAGGCGGCGCCAGCGGGCAGGTTGAGCTGGCGGGCCGGCTGGCCGGGGCGCTCGACGGTCAGCTCGAGGTCGGCGACCGAGCAGTTGACGGTGTTGTGCTCGGGGCCCTTGGGGTCGGCGTAGATCCAGCCGACGAAGTCCCTGGCGGGGGCGGAGACGCGGCCGCGGACGGCGATGTCCTTGCCCGGCAGCAGGAACTCGCAGCCGTGCGGGGTCTCCTCGATCCGCGCCGAGCGGACTTGGCCGAGGCCGCCCAGCCGGTGCGCCTCGCCTTCGAGCATCAGCATCCCGGAGGGGATCCAGGGGCTGGTGCAGGAGCCGAGCGCGACGCGGGCAGCGCCGGCGTCGAAGTAGGTGCCGGGGGCGTCGGCGAAGCCCGTCCCCTCTAGCCAGACCCAGCGCTCGGCGTGCTCGGAGCCCCAGTTGTGGCCGATCATCCCCGGCCAGCCGCTCAGCTCGACCGAGACGTCGTCGATTTCCAGGCGGCCCTCGAAGCGGGCGTCGGGCCAGGGGGCGACGAACTTGGTGCGCGGCAGCGGCGCCTTGTAGAGCCAGTCGGCCGGCAGGTACTTGCAGGGGCGGCTGTCGCCGTCGAAGTTGAGCGACCAGGCGGCGCTGAGCGCCTCGGTGTCGACCGAGCCCTCGGCGCGGCCGGGGCCGAGCTCGGCGTCGCCGACGCGGAGCCAGGAGCCGGCCGGGGTCGAGAGCTGCGCGGCCGGGACCGTGACCTTGGTCGCGCGCGGGCCGTCGGCGGCGCGGTCGAAGAGGACGAACCAGATCGAGCCGTTGGGCTCGGCCCCCGGCCGCTTGTGCACGGTGTGGCGGATCCAGACCCCGCGTCCCCCACCCGGCTCGCAGGCCTTGATGTAGAAGCTCTCGTAGTGGCCGGCCTTCGCCGCGACCTGAGTAAACCGCGCCCCCTCGTCCATCCCAAAAAGACTAGAGGCCAGGGGACCAAGCAGGTCGGTGGACGCAGGGAGGGCGGCGCGCGAGCGCACAGTTAGTGCGTGAGCAAGCCAACCGACCGAGGACGCCGAGATGCGCCGGTCCCCTGGCCTCTAGACCTTGATCGTGATCACGTCTCCGTCGGCGACGGTGTAGTCGCGGCCCTCGATCCGCAGCACGCCCTTGTCGCGGGCGGCGACGTAGCCGCCGCACTCGACCAGCTCCTTCCAGCCGATCACTTCGGCTTTGATGAAGGCTTCCATGATCTCGGTGTGGATCGTTCCGGCCGCTTCCAGGGCGCTGGCACCGCGGCGCAGCGGGCGGGCGACCGCCTCCTTGCCCTCGCCGGCGGTGAAGAAGGTGATCAGCTCCAGCAGGTCGTAGGCGGCGCGGACGAGGCGGGCGAGGCCGGAGCCCTCGACCCCGTAGGACTCGCGCATTTCCTCGGCTTCGGCCGGGTCGAGCTCGGAGAGCTCGCCCTCGATCCGGGCGCTGACGGCGACGACGCCGGCGTCGTTGGCGGCGGCGTGGTCGGCGACCGCCTGCGGCGGCTCGGCGTCGCCCTCGTCGACGTTGGCGACGGAGAGGATCGGCTTCGTGGTCAGCGCCTGCAGGTTGCGGGCGGCGTGGGGGGCGAGGTCGGGGACCGGGATCGTCCGCGCCGGGCGGCCGGCGGCGAGCGCCTCGTGCACCGCCTGCAG
>JBFXEM010000008.1:0-15926 GCA_050180135.1 Solirubrobacterales bacterium
GGCGACGCCAAGGCCGACGTTGCCGTTGAAGATGAGGCGGTTTTTCAGCACCCGCACGCCTTCGAGCAGGGGGATGTCGGGCAGGTCCAGTTTCGGCACGTTGATCAGGAAGTACTCGTGATAGTCGCCCCACCATTCGACGCCCGGTTCGAGGAAGACGTCGTTGCCCGCGGCGCTGAAGCCGAAGCGGGCGGGCTGCCCATTTTTCGGCACCAGGTTGTAGACGGGGGCGGGCGGCAGGGTCAGCGAGCTGCCGCCGACGACGGCGACCACCAGGGCGGCGGTGAGGATGCTGGTTCCCACCTGCGTGGTCGGCGGGCAGGTGGCCGGGCTCGCGCCGGGAGCGAGGTCGCACTGCGGGGTCGCCTGGGGGTTGACGCTGAGCCCGGGCGGCAGATCGACCAGCAGCGTCCTCACGTTGCCGACCGGGGTTTCGTTGCCGAGCAGCCCCGGCGAGTTCTTGACGGTGAACTGGGTGAAGCCGACGCCGGGGTGGCCCGCGGCCTGGGTGAAGAACTGATCGGGGGTCGCCGGCGAGCAGGTCAGGTCGGTGCCCGTCTTGCAGGTCGCGGCCTGCCAGCCCGCGCTCGCGTCGGTGCTCTGCGGCTGGATGATGTCGGCGCCGCGCGCGGGCGCGGCAAGCAGGATCGAAAGGGCGGCGAGCGCCACGCCCAGCGACGCGAATCGTCCCCAGCTCTGCCTCTTCATCCCGTTCATCCCCCTCAGTTCCTTTGTGTCATCGATCCGTGCAGGACCGCTCCATCGCACTCGCTACCCGCTTCCCCTGGAATCAATCGGGGCGCTTGCCCTTGCCCTTCGCCTTGCAGCCGGGTACGCGCAGCTTCAGCTTCTTCTTCTTCAGCTTCTTGCCGTTGTGGCTTTCGAAGTTGAGGTAGGAGACGACGCGTTTCTTGCAGAGGTCGCGGGTGTTGACCAGGAGGCCGCGCTTGCCGCCCTTCATCGTCAGCACGAACTTGCTGACGGGCACGTCGGGGACCGTCGGGAAGACGGTCTTCAGCCGCGCCTTGCTGGAGCTGATGACGCCGCGCAGGCGGATGTTGACCTGGCCGCGGAGATCGGCGAGCAGGTCGGGTAGGCCGCTGTCGGTGCTGCCGGGCACGAGATAGACCGGGCCGACGAGTTCGTCGTCGAGCAGCGGCGACTTGGCCCGCGCGTGGCCGTAGACGGATGCCTTCGGGCAGTCGCCGGCAGCGAGCCGCGGGCGCGTGCAGATCGTGCGGATGTGGCCCTGTTCGAGGATCAGCGCATGCGAGAGGGTCACCGCGGCGCGGCGGATGTTGGCGTCTCCCTCGCGGGCAACCAGCGTCGCGCGGAACTTCGGATAGCTGTTGCGCTTGGTCGACTTGCGGCCGCCGAACAGCCGCGTGAACAGCTTCGGACGGAACTTGAGCGCGCCGCAGTCACTGGTCTGGAAGCCGATCGCGACCGGGTAGGCGCTGAAGGCGGCCGGGTCGGCCGGATTCGCTCCGCCGCCGCGCAGGGCGCCGCCGCCGGCGAGCGGCTCGCAGCTGGTCGGGTTGAGCGTGAAGCGGTCGCGGTCGAGGTTGACGTCGACCGCGCGGACGCTGAGCTGGGTGCCTCCGTAGACGTCTGGAATCGGGTCGGAGATGGCGTGGATCTGCGCCGTCTCCGGTTCGACGAACAGCGCCACCCGCACCACGACCGTGCCGAGATCAAACGGCCCGGCCGTGGCGGGGGTGACAACTGCCAGGGAGAGAGGGGCTCCGTTGTAGGGCCCCGAGAGGAAGACCTTGCCGTCGATCCGCAGCGGCGCCGGCCCGGTGCCGGCGCTGACGGTGGCGCTGCCGACGAGGCTCTTGGCGGGGCAGCTCGAGGCGGCCTGCTCGGCTTTGCCCGCGTTGGCAGCCGCGGCCGCGAGGGCGGCCTGCGAGCAGTAGGGGATCCCGGCGAGCTTTCCGGTCATCCCCGGCGGCAGGGTGATGTCGACGCCTTTGAGCTCCTGCTGGCCGTCGGGGCGGGTGAGGTGCAGCGCCAGCGGGCTGTAGGCGCCCGCCTTGCTGGCTTCGGGAGCGACCGCGAAGGCGGGGGCGAAGGCGCGCGCGGCCATCGTTTTCGCGCAGCCGCCGCCACCCGGGCTCGCGGTGAGCGGGAAGGCGCCGCTCGGGTTGGCGTCGGGGATCGGCGCCCAGGGCGTCATCAACGCGCTGGTCTGGTTCGGCCCGCAGGTCGGCGGGCTGCTGAGCACCGCCCGCGGTCCGCCGTCGAACTCGAGGATGAAGTCGGTGAACGGGAGCTGCGGCGTATCCGCGATCGTCGTCGTCAGCTGGCCGCTGTCCGGGTTGGCCGCGACCTTGCCGACGAGCCGCACCGAGATCCCGTAGCGGGCCGACTCGGCGGCGATGAAGATCCGGTACTCCTCCCCGGAGAGCGGGTCGCGGCTGAGCTGCTGGCCGACGTAGACGCCGCCTTCGAGGTCGCCTTCGGGCAGCGGCGGCGATTTGATCGTCGCCGTGCCGACCCGCGAGGCCGCCGGGCAGGCGATCGGGTTCTTGGTCCCCTTGCCGAACTGAGCGTCGGTGCAGGTCGCCAGCCCGTTGGCGGCGGAGGGGTTGATCCCCATCCCCAGCGGCAGCGTCACCTTCGAGTTGCGGGTGTTGGAGCTGTCCTGTTCGTTGACCTCGGTGACGAAGTTGGGAGTCAGGTGCGGGACCGCGACCGCTACCTCGGCGCCGGCGGGCGAGTTGGTCGCTGCGGTGCCGGGATCGACCTCGATCGTCGGTTCGTAGGGGATCGAGTCGAATTCTTTCGGCGAGGTGTTGGGCGGGATCGGCGACTCGAGATAGGGCAGCGAGCCGGCCGGGAAGGCCGGGTCGGGCTCGGCGTAGGAGTCGGCGGCGAGCAGCGTCGAGTAGAGGCTGCCCGATTCGGTGAAGGCTTCGCCGAGGCAGGTGCTGGGCGTGGTGATGAAGGTCCCGTCGCCGGAGCGCCCGTCGAAGGAGAGCCGGTTCTTGAGGATCAGGCCCTGGATCAGCGGTTCGAGGTCGGCGACCTGCGGCACCTTGATCGAGAACCCCTCGTGGTAGTCGCCGTCCCAGGCGACGTCGGCTTCGAGGTAGACGTTGTTGCCGGCGAGGTTGAGGCCGAAGCGGGCGGGCTCGCCCGGTTTCGGGACGATGTTGTAGACGGGGACCAGGGTCAGCGGCGGCGCCGGCGGCGTCGGGATCCCGAGCAGCGAGGCGGTGACGCCGCTTTCGCCGACCTTCGCCGAGCCGCCGGGCAGGGTCTCGCAGGCCGCCGCGTTGGCTTCGAAAGTTGCCAGGGGGCAGCGCGGGGTCGCGCCCGGGTTGACGCTGAGCCCGATCGGCAGCTCGACCCGGACGTCTTTCAGTTCCGTCGTCGGCGTTTCGAGCGGGCCGACGGTGGTGTGGGCGACGATGAACTGGGTGAACCCGATCTGTGGGTGGCCGGCGGCCTGTTCGAAGAACTGGGTGGGAGTGTCGACGCTGCAGATCGGCGTGTCGGTGGTGCAGGTCCCCGCCTGCCAGCCGGAGCTGGCGGTTGGGGCGTGCGGATCACTCGGAGCGATCACCGACGCGGTGTCGGCCGCCGCCGTGGCGGGTAGTGCCAGCACCAGCGTGAGCACGAGCCAGACCTTGTATCCCCGCTTCAAAGCCATTTCCCCTCCTCGACCTGCTTCAAAAACAACCCGTATCGGACCATACCCGATTTCGATGATCCAAATCAACAATTTTGGGTAATATCCCCTCATGACTATTACCAACGGTCACTCAGCGAATGGCAACGGCGCCACCCGCGCCGTTGAAAACGGATCCGGCGCGCTGCCGGTGGACTGGGAGAGCCTCGCCCGCTCCACCGCGCATCCCCTGCGAGTCTCGATCCTCGAAATCCTCGGGCTGGACGGGGGCCGCATCCTCTCCCCCAGCGAGCTCTCCCAAGAGCTCCAGATCCCGCTCAGCAACACCAACTACCACGTCACCGAGCTGGCCAAATCCGGCCTGATCGAGATGGTCACCGAGCGCCAGGTCCGCGGCGCCACCGAGCACTTCTACTGCCTGCCCGGCATCGCCCCCGTGGCTGGCAACGGCAACGGGAACGGGAACCGCGCCGCGGCGGTGCGCAGCCTGCAGGCGGTGAGCTGAGCGAAGCAGCGCGGCCGCACCGCTCGCGACATTCGATGCGCTCTGGCCTCCGAGAATCGCCTGTAGGAAGTTGATGTAGGGCGAGGCCCGGCCTGCGAGGATGCAGCCGTGCTGGGCGAGGCGATCGGTGGCCTGCTCCCGTCGGCCCTCGCGGTCGCCCTCAGCCCGATCCCGATAGTCGGCGTCGTCCTCGTCCTCGGCACGCCACAGGCTCGCGCCTGCGGGACCGCCTTCGCGGTCGGCTGGATCTTCGGCCTCGCGGCCCTCAGCACGATCGTCGTCCTGGTATTGGGCAGCGGCGTCGACCACGGCACCGAATCGGGGATCGAGTGGTTCAAGGTCGCGGTGGGGATCGCCTTCCTCGTGATGGCGGCGAAGCAGTGGACGAAGCGCCCCCGCGAGGGAGAGGTCGCCGAGATGCCGGGGTGGATGGACTCGATCGCGTCCATCACGGCACCCAGGGCGGCGCTACTGGGCGCGGGCCTCTCCGGCGCCAACCCGAAGAACCTCGCGCTGACGCTGACCGCCGCGGCGTCGATCTCCGAGGCCGGGATCGACAGCATCGACATGGCGCTGGCGATCGGGGCCTACGTCGCCCTGGGCTCGATCAGCGTCGCCGGAGCGGTGTTCTTCTACCTCTTGAACCCGCAGCGGGCGGGCAGCCCATTGGCGACGGTGGGGCGGTTCATGTCCGCGAACAGCGCCGTCATCATGATGGTCGTCCTGCTGCTCCTGGGGGCGAAGCTGCTTGGCGAAGGTCTCGGCGGTGTCGCCTCGCTGTGAGCAGTGCGCGGGAGGCAGGCTGCGGCGCGAAGGGCAAGCGGACGACGGGGGTCGAACCCGCGACCTCAAGCTTGGGAAGCTTGCGCTCTACCAACTGAGCTACGTCCGCGCTTGCCTAAGTGTATGGGCGTCGCGGGGTTGCCGGAGGCTCGTGGGATCTAACCTTGGCGGCCGTGCGCGCCCGACCCGTGATCGCAGTCGTCGCCGTGCTGGCCGTCGTCGGCCTGCTCGCCTTCGGCCTGCTCAGCAAAGGCTCCTCCGGGGTCGCGCTCGGCGACCCGGCGCCGCAGACGGTGCTGCCGCAGCTGAACGGGCCCGAAAGCGAATCGCTCGCCGATTACCGGGGCAAGTGGGTCCTGGTCAACTTCTGGGCCTCCTGGTGCGTGCCCTGCCGCGAGGAGGCGGCGGCGCTGGAGGAGTTCCAGGGCAGGCACGGCGGCCCAGACTTCACGGTGCTGGGGATCGACACCCGCGACCTCAGCGGCGACGGCATCGCCTTCGTCAAGGAATTCGGTCTCACCTACCCGCAGCTGCGCGACGGCGACGACAGCATGGGCGACGACTTCGGCACCACCGGCGTGCCCGAGACCTACCTGATCGACCCCCGCGGCAAGGTGCGTCTGGTGGCCAAAGGCCCGGTCAGCGCCGAGTACCTGCGCGACGAAGTGGAGCCGCTGTTGGCGGGCGCGAAGTGAGGCGGCGGGCCGCGACCGCGGCGCTGCTGGTCGCGGCGCTGCTGGCGCTGGCGCCGGTGACGGCGGGGGCGGCGACGCCGCAGACCTCGCTGAGCGAGATCGAATCGGAAGTGATGTGCCCCGTCTGCGGCACCCTGCTCGAACTGGCCGAAGCGCCGCAGGCCCAGCGCGAGAAAGCGTTCATCAAGCAGCTGGTGATCAGCGGGGCGACCAAGGAGCAGATCAAGGACGCGCTGGTTGCCGAGTACGGCCGCGAGGTGCTGGCGCTGCCGGAGAGCAAGGGCTTCAGCCTCTCCGCCTACGTGGTCCCGATCATCGCCTTCGTCGTGGCCGTGATCGCGCTCGCCTTCGGGGTCTGGAAGTGGCGCCGAGCCGGCGGCTCCGGCGATCCGGACCTCCCCGCCGTCGCCGGCCCCAGCACCGCCGAGAACGAGCGGCTCGACGCCGACCTCGGCCGCTACGACCTCTGACGACTAACCGCCGGCGCCGACGACGACGGCGCCGAGGGCCGGCACCGGCAGCTCGGCGATCGCCCCGCGCAGCTCGCGTCCTCCCCGTCTCGAGCTCTGCGCGGGGGACATGGCGACCAGCATGCCGTCGGAGTGGGCGGCGA
The DNA here is from genome assembly GCA_050180135.1 of Solirubrobacterales bacterium. Classification (GTDB taxonomy): domain Bacteria; phylum Actinomycetota; class Thermoleophilia; order Solirubrobacterales; family 70-9; genus VAYN01. The sequence goes on from JBFXEM010000008.1 coordinate 6,234, forward strand.
TCGTGGCCAGGCCCGGCCCGCCTTCGGCCAGCGCCGGGCCGACGAGGATCACGAGGTCGTAAGCGGCCCCCAGCTTCGCGCACATGTGACGGAAGCTCTGCAGCCCGAGCAGCGTGCTCGGGTCCGGCGCCTGGCGCCCGGCGGCGATGAAGACGATCGGCTCGCTGGCCGCCCCGGCCGCGGGCCCGGCCAGGGCCAGCGGCTGCAGGACCTGCTCCGGCGTCGCCTCCCAGCGCAGGTACTCGTGCAGGCCCGGCGCCGGCTCCAGCCCGAGGTCGACCGCGAGCCGCGGCCGCGCGATGTCGCACTCGACCAGCACGATGCGGCGCCCGGCCGCGGCGGCGGCGCCGGCCAGGGCAATCGCCAGCGGCCCGCCGAGCTCGCTCCCCCCAGTGACGAGGACCGTGCGCGCATCGCCCAGCCGCTCCGCCACCCCGGTCAGCCGCTCGAAATCGGTCCGGCGCAGCGACCAGACCTGCTCGGTCCCGGGTGCGAAGGCCGAGACCTCGGCAAGGACGGGCAGCTTGCCGCGCCCGCCGCGCATCACATCCGCTCGGGAGCGGAGATCCCCAGCAGGCCCAGCGAGGCGGCGATCGTCCGCTTCGTCGCCAGGCAGAGAGCCAGGCGCGAGCGCTCCACCCCCTCCCCCTCGGCGCCGACGACCTGGCAGTCGCGGTAGAAGGCGTGGAAGTCGGCGGCGACCGCGGTCGCGTATGCGCAGATCCGGTGCGGCGCCCGCCGCGCGGCCGACTCGCGGACCTCGTCGGGGAACTCGAGCAGGCGCTTGATCAGGGCCTTCTCGCTCGGCTCGAGCGCGGTGCCGGCCTCCGAGCCGGGGCCCTCGGCGGCGGCCTCGGCAGCGGCGCCGGCTTTGCGCAGGATGCTGGCGATCCGGGCGTGCGCGTACTGCACGTAGTAAACGGGGTTGTCGCTGGACTGACTGCGGGCGACGGTGAGGTCGAGGTCGACGGCGGTCTCGTGGCCGCGCCAGAGCATGAACCAGCGGGTCGCGTCGACGCCGATGTCGTCGAGCAGGTCGTCGAGCGAGACGAAGTCGCCGCTGCGCTTGGACATCTGCACCCGCTCGCCGCCTTCGACCACGTGGACGAGGTTCATGATCTGAGCCTCGAAGGCGTCCGGGTCGCCGCCGAGCGCGGCGATCGCGGCCCGCACCCGGCCGACGTAGCCGTGGTGGTCGGCGCCGAGCACGTCGACCAGACGGTCGAAGCCGCGCTGCAGCTTGTCCCAGTGGTAGGCGACGTCGGCGGCCAGGTAGGTCGGCTCCCCGTCGGACTTGATCAGCACCCGGTCCTTGTCGTCGCCGAAGGTCGTCGTCCGCAGCCAGAGCGCGTCTTCGCTGCGGTAGGTGTGCCCGCCCTGCTCGAGCTTGGCCAGCGCCGACTCGACCTCGCCGCGGGCGTATATCTCCCGCTCGGAGGTCCAGACGTCGATCTGGACGCCGAAGCGCTCCAGAGTCTCCCCCACCTCGGCCAGCATCAGCTCGATCCCGCGCAGGCCCAGCGCCTCGCGATCGCCCGGGTCGAGGCCCTCGGCGGCGATCGTCCTCGCCAGCTCCTCGACGTACTCGCCGCCATAGCCGTCCTCGGGCACCGGCTCGGCGGCGATGCGGGCGGCGATCGAGTCGGCGAAGCGGCCGATCTGGGCGCCGGCGTCGTTGACGTAGTACTCGCGCTCGACCACGTGCCCGCAGGCTTCGAGCAGGCGCGCCACGGAATCGCCGAAAGCGGCGAGGCGGCCGCCGCCGACGTGGAGGGGTCCGGTCGGGTTCGCCGACGGGCCCTCGACGAGAATCCGCTCCGGGTTCGCGGTCGGGGCCGGGCCGAGGCCCTCGCCGGCGGCGAGCAGCCCCGCCAGCGCCCGCGTGTACCAGGCGTCGGTGAGGAAGAGGTTGACGAAGCCGGGGCCGGCCACCTCGATCCGCTCGATGTCGCCGGAGTCGCCGAGCTCGCGCCCGAGCTCGGCGCTGAGGCGCTCGGCGACCGAGCGCGGGTTGTTGCCCAGCGGTCCGGCCAGGAGCATTGCCGCGTTGGAGCTGTAATCGCCCAGCTCCGGCTTCGGCGGGCGGTCCAGCGAAGGGGCCGGCTGGGTCGGCTCGCCGTCGCGCAGGGCGCGGGCCGCGGCTTCCACGGCACCCCTCAGCTCGGCGATCGAATCGTGCGGGTTCACGGGTCAATCGTATGGACCGGAGCAGCACCCGGGTACGCTGGCCGCTTGCGCGCAGCCGTTCTCAGCGACGTCCACTCCAACCTGCCTGCCCTCGAAGCCGTCCTGGCCGCGGTGGACGAGGTCGCCCCAGACGAGATCTGGTGCCTCGGCGACGTGGTCGGCTACGGCGCCGATCCCGATGCCTGCACGGCCCTGATTCGCGACCGCTGCGAGGTCTGCCTGGTCGGCAACCACGACCTCGCCGTGCTCGACGCGCTCGACATCACGGTCTTCTCGGAGACCGCGAAGGCGGCGGTCCAGTGGACCCGCCGCGAGGCCGACGCCGCGACCTTGGAGTACCTGGGGGGTTTGCAGCCAGCGATGGTGCACGCGGGCATCGCCCTCTACCACGCCTCTCCACGGGACCCGATCTGGGAGTACGTGCTCTCGATCGAACAGGCCGAAGCGGGGTTCGACGCGCAGGAGCAGCGGATCGGGCTGATCGGCCACTCGCACGTGGCCCTCTTCTTCAACCGCCCCGACGGGGCGCGGCGCGGCTACTCGCACGGCGCCCAGGCCAGCGACGGCGCGATCGTCGACCTCGACGGCGGCACCTGGCTGCTCAACCCCGGCAGCGTCGGCCAGCCGCGCGACGGCGACCCCCGGGCGGCCTGGCTGGAGCTCGACACCGAGGAGCTGACCGCCCGCTACCACCGCACCCCCTACGACATCGAGGCGGCGGCCGCTTCGATCCGCGCAGCTGGCTTGCCAGAGCCGCTCGCCGACCGCCTCGTGAGCGGCCGCTAATGCTCAATTGCAGGGAAAATCCGCCCTCGACGGGGTTGTCTAGACTCGCCCTATGGGTCGCCTGAGAGCAACTTCGATCGCCCTCGTCCTCGCCGCCGTCGCGGCGGCGACGCTGTCTGCCTGCAGCGGCAGCGACAAGGCGGACCTGCTGCCGGGAGAAACCGCCAGCCAGATCAACGCCAACCTCGACCTGGTCCAGACGCTGGTCGACGAAGGCGACTGCGTCGGCGCCGAAAACGCGGCCGCCGCGGTCGCCGAACAGGTGGAAGCGCTGACCGGTGTCGACGCGAAGCTGAAGGAAGCGCTGACCAAGGGCGCCAACCGCCTCAACGAAGTGATCGTCGAGTGCGACGAAGCGGGCGAAGAAGAAGAAACGACCGAAAGCCTCGAACCCGACGAAGCAGAACGCGAAGCCGAAGAAGAAAAGCAGCAGCAGAGGGAAGAAAAGGACGCGGAACGGGAAGCCGAAAAGGAACAGAAGGCCGAAGAAAAGAGCGAAAAAGAAACGCCTCCGGCCGAACCCCCCGGCCAGGAAGAACCGGAAGAAAAAGAAGTGCCCCCGACCGAAACCGAAGACGGCGGCACCCCCTCAGGGGGCGTTTCTCCGAGCGCGCCGGCAGGAGCTGAATGATGGAGGCGGGAACGCTCTCAGGGCGCTACGAAACCGGTGACCGGCTCGGCTCGGGCGGGATGTCGAACGTCTACAAGGCGACCGACCGCATCCTCGAGCGAACCGTCGCGGTGAAGATCCTCGCCGAGCACCTCTCCGACGACGAGCGCTTCGTCGCCCGCTTCCGCCGCGAGGCGCTGGCGGTGGCGAAGCTGATCCACCCCAACATCGTCCAGGTCTACGACACCGGCGTCGACGACGGCCGCCACTACATCGTCATGGAGTACGTCGAGGGCCGCTCCGGGGCGCAGATCCTCCAGCGCCAGGGCCCGGTCGAGCCGGAGATCGCGGCCGAGATCGGGATCCAGGCCTGCGCCGGGCTCGACTACGCGCACCGGCGCGGGATCATCCACCGCGACGTCAAGCCCGGCAACCTGATGATCGTCGGCGGGCCGGTCGGCGGCGGCGAGATGACCGTGAAGCTGACCGACTTCGGGATCGCACGGGCGATCGAGCAGACGCGGATCACCCAGGTCGGATCGGTGGTCGGCACCGCCGCCTACCTGGCCCCCGAGCAGGTGCGCGGCGAGGAGGCGACGCCGGCGACCGACGTCTACGCGCTCGGCGTCGTCCTCTACCAGTTCCTCACCGGGCGCCTGCCGTACGAGGGCTCGACCCTGGCGGAGCTGGCGGTACGCCAACAGAACGAGAAGCCGCTGCCGCCGAGCACCTACAACGACGAGGTGCCGGAGCCACTCGGCGCCTCGGTCCTGCGCGCCCTCGAGGGCGACCCCAACCGCCGCTACGCGAGTGCCGACGAGCTCGCCAGCGGGCTGCGGCTGGGACTCGAAGGCGAGGACGTGACCCTGCCCGCGGACGCGGAGGGCACGACCGCGACGCGGGTGATCGGCGGCGACACCGCCGCCACCCGCCACCTCGAGCGCGACACGGCGCCGACCGAGTACCGGCCGGCCGACTCGCCGACCCGGCGCCCGCGGCCGCGCGTGGCGCCCCCGCCCCCGGTCCAGCCGGCGCGCCCGGCACGGCCGGCCAAGCGCTCCGGCTTCTCCCGCTTCGTCCGCTTCGTGCTGGCGCTGGTGGCACTGGTCCTCGTGGCCGCCGCCGTCGCCACCGCGGTGATCGCCCTCACCGACAAGGCGGCCAGCGTCCACGTCCGCGAAGTCGCCGGCGACACGATCGACACGGTGACCAAGGAATTCAAGGACCTGGTCAGCAAGAACACGGAATAGCGACGAGGCGTTGCGTTGGAGGGGTCGGGTACCCCTCTTCGCTTAACTTTTTTGGGGATCCTGCGGCGGCTATACGCCTCGATGCGCTGAAGCAAAAAAGTGCAAGACGCTTCGAGGGGTACCCGACCCCTCCCGTCGCGGCATCCCCGACGATTCCGTGAGCTATGCAGCCCAGGGAGTGGTGCCGGCGAGGACTGCGGCGCGGTACTGCTCGAAGCGGCGGGCTTCGATCGCGGCGCGGGCGTGCTGGGTCAGCTCGCGCATGTAGACGAGGTTGTGGAGGACGATGAGGCGGACGGCGGTCAGCTCTTCGGCGCGCGAGAGGTAGGAGATGTAGTCGCGGTCGTGCCGCTGGCAGGCCGGGCAGGGACAGCCGGCGACGAGCGGCTCGCGGTCGCCGACCCAGCGGCCCTTGCGCATGTCCAGCCGCCAGCGGGTTTCGGGGCTGGGCGCGAGGGCGACGCCGTGACGGGCGAGCCGGGTCGGCACGGCGCAGTCGAAGACGTCGAGCCCGAGGGCGATGCCGCCGAGCAGGTCGTCGACCTCGCCGATCCCGAGCAGGTGCTTGGGGGCGGCCTCGGGCAGCAGCGGCGCCGTCATCGCCAGCACCGCGGCCATCTCCTCCTTGTCGCGGCCGAGAGTGCCGCCGATCGCCAGCCCGTCGACCTCGGCCTCGGAGACCGCCTGCGCGGACTCGCGCCGCAGATCCTCGTAAACGCCACCCTGGACGATCCCGAAGACCGCCTGGCGCTCCGGGCCGTTCTCTCCGTGCCAGGCGAGGCAGCGGTCGAGCCAGCGGTGGGTGCGCTCGGTCGAGCGGGCCGTGTAGTCGCGCTCGGCGTGGAAGGGCGTGCACTCGTCGAAGACGAGGGCGATGTCGGAGCCGAGCGCCGCCTGCACGCTCATCGAGACCTCGGGCGAGATGAAGAGCTCGGCGCCGTCCCGGTAGGACTGGAAGCGGGCGCCCTGCTCGGTGATCTCGACCTTTGAGCGCGGCGCCTCCCCCGCGGCCCGGCCGCTGCCCTTGACCTCGTTGGCGACTCCGCCGTGGGCGAGCGAGAAGACCTGGAAGCCGCCGGAGTCGGTGATCAGCGCCCGCTCCCAGTTCATGAACCCGTGCAGGCCGCCGGCGGCGGCGATCCGCTCCGGCCCCGGGGAGACGAACAGGTGGTAGGTGTTGCCGAGGATCAGCTCGTAGCCGAGCCCGGCGACCTCCGCCGACTCCAGCCCCCGCACCGTGCCCTTGGTCGCCAGCGGGATGAAGGCGGGCGTCTCGATCGGCCCGTGCGCGGTATGGATGACGCCCGCGCGGGCACTGCCGTCGCGGGCGTCGATCTCGAATCTCAGTCGCCGGGGGTCCTTGCGCACCGCCGCAGCGTACGGGGCGCTACTTCTCGGTGGCGCGCGCCTCGATCGCGGCGGCCTTGCCGTCGCTCCCGGCTCCGCCGATCTCGATCCGGGTCGGCTTGCGCTCGGCCGGCTTTGGGATCCTCACCTCAAGCACGCCGCGGTCGAAGTCGGCGCTGACGCTGTCGGTCTCGACCCCCTTCGGGAGCTCCAGCGATCGAGAGAAGCGCCCGAAGGACCGCTCGACCCGGTGGTAGCCCTCCTGTTTGTCGTCGTGCTCGGCGCGGCGCTCGCCGGAGACCGTGAGGACGCCGTCCTTCACCTCGATCGAGAGGTCGTCCCGCTCGAGCCCGGGCAAGTCAGCTCGGAGCACGAGGCTGTCTTCGGTCTCGACCAGGTCCATCGCCGGGACCCAACGCCGGCGCGCCTGCGCCGCCCCGCCGGGCTCACCGCGACGACCGAAGAAGCCGTCGAAGAGCCGGTTCACATCCGACTGCAGCGTGTCCAGCTCACGGGCCGGATCCCACCTGACCAGAGTTGCCATTTTGCCTACCTCCTGCGTCTCATCCCCCGCGCGCCGCGGAGGGCTTCAAAGGTCCACTGAACCCGGAGTATGAAATCTAAGCGCGATCCTGTCAAGTTTTCTCAGGACGAGATCTCGCGGTTCCTTTGTCTCCTTGTCGGTAAGCAAGGCACCACGCGATTGGGTGGTGGCGGGTTGGGAGGGGCTAGCGGATCAGCGAGTGGCCGGTCATCGCCTCCGGCTGGGCGATCCCGAGCAGCGCCAGCGCGGTCGGGGCGACGTCGGCGAGGATGCCACCCTCGCGCAGCTCAAACCCCTCGGCGGTGACGATCAGCGGCACCGGGTTCAGCGAGTGGGCGGTGTTGGGCGAGCCGTCGGGCTCGAGCATGTGGTCGCAGTTGCCGTGGTCGGCGGTGATGATGCAGGCGCCGCCCTTGGCGAGCACCGCCTCGACGACGTCGCCGAGCTGGGCGTCGACGGTCTCGACCGCCTTCACCGCGGCCGGGATCACGCCGGTGTGTCCCACCATGTCGGGGTTGGCGAAGTTGATGATCCCGAAGCGGTAGGTGTTGGCGAGCCAGTGCTCCACGAAGGCGTCGGCGGCGGCCGCGGCGCTCATCTCCGGCTTGTGGTCGTAGGTGGGCACGTCGCGAGGGGATTCGACCAAGCAGTGCTCCTCGCCCGCCCACTCCTGCTCGCGGCCGCCGTTGAAGAAGTAGGTGACGTGGGCGTACTTCTCGGTCTCGGCCACGTGCAGCTGCAGGCCGCCGGCCTCGGAGATCGTCTCGGCCAGGGTCGTCTTCGGCCGCTCCTCCGGGAAGGCGACCGGGTAGGGCCAGCCCTTGCGGTAGGAGGTCATCGTCGTCAGGTCGAGGGTGGCGCCACCGGTACGCGAGAACTCGTCGAAGCCGGGCTCGGCCAGGGCGCGGGTCATCTGCCGGGCGCGGTCGGGGCGGAAATTGATGAAGAGGGCGACGTCGCCGGCGGCGGCGCCGTCGTAGTCGCCGATCACGGTCGGCAACACGAACTCGTCGGTGGTCTCCGTGTCATACGCGGTCGCGATCGCCTCGGCGGCACTGGCGGCGTGCAGGCCGCGGGCGTGCACGATCGCGTCGTAGGCGAGCTTGGTCCGCTCCCAGCGGGTGTCGCGGTCCATCGCGTAGTAGCGGCCGCTGACGGTGGCGATACGGCCGGCGGAGCGCAGCCAGCGCTCCAGCTCCTCGAGGTAGCCCTCGCCGCCGTGCGGCAGGGTGTCGCGGCCGTCGGTGATCGCGTGGAAGACGAGGTCGGGCACGCCCTCCTGCGAGGCCAGCTCGATGCACGCCTCCAGGTGCTCCCAGCCGGAGTGGACGCCGCCGTCGGAGACCAGCCCGATCAGGTGCAGGCGCCCGCGCGGGCTGTTGCGGGCGCGCTCGCAGGCCGCCAGCAGCACCTCGTTGTCGAAGAAGCTGCCGTCGGCGACGGCGTCGTCGATCCGGGCCAGGTCCTGCTTGACGATGGCGCCGGCGCCGAGGTTGAGGTGGCCAACCTCGGAGTTGCCCATCTGCCCGACCGGGAGGCCGACGTCGGGGCCCTGGGCGGAGAGCTGGGTGTGCGGGTAGCGCTCCCAGAGGCGGTCGAAGACGGGCGTCTGCGCCAGCGAGATCGCGTTGCCGGGACCCGACTCGGCCAGGCCCCAGCCGTCGAGGATGATCAGCGCCAGCGAGGGGACCAGCGGGGCCACCTCAGCCAGCGGCTTCCACTATGCCGGCGAAGTCCTCGGGGTCGAGCGCGGCGCCGCCGACGAGGGCGCCGTCGACGTCGGGCTGGGAGAGCAGCTCGGCGGCGTTGCCGGGCTTGACCGAGCCGCCGTAGAGGATCCGCAGATCGTCCGCGGCGCCGCCGCGCATGCGGACCACGTCGCGGATGAAGGCGCACGCCTCCTGCGCCTGCTCGGCCGTCGCGGTGCGCCCGGTGCCGATCGCCCAGACCGGCTCGTAGGCGATCACGACGCGGCTCAGGTCCGCCCCTTCGACCCCGCTGAGATCGGCCTGCAGCTGGCGCTCCAGCACTTCCTCGGTCTCGCCGCCGTCGCGGGCGGCCTCGCTCTCGCCGACGCAGAGGATCGGCTCGAGGCCGGCGGCCAGCGCCGCCGGAACCTTGCGGGCGAGCGCCTCGTCGGTCTCACCGAAGAACTGGCGCCGCTCGGAGTGGCCGAGCACGACCGCCTCGACGTCGAGCTCGACCAGCATCGGCGCCGAGACCTCGCCGGTGAAGGCACCCGAGTCCTCCTCGTGCATGTTCTGGGCGGCGACCTTGACGGCGGTGCCGTAGCGGCGCTCGACGACCGCGGTGAGGGCGGTGAAGGGCGGGCAGACGACGACGTCGCACTGGGTGGCGGCAATCCGCGGCAGCAGCGTGTCGATGAAATCGGCCGCCTCGGCGACGGTCTTGTTCATCTTCCAGTTGGCGGCTATGTAGGGCGTCCTAGGCATCGACCAAGGCCTCCACTCCGGGCAGCTTCTTTCCCTCCAGCAGCTCCAAGGATGCTCCTCCTCCAGTCGAAAGCCAATCGACCTCGTCCTCGAGGCCGAACTTGCGGATCGCGGCGACCGAGTCGCCGCCTCCGATCACGGTGGTTCCCGGCGCCTTCGCGACCGCCTCGGCGACGGCGCGGGTGCCGCCGGCGAAGGGCTCCATCTCGAACGCCCCCATCGGCCCGTTCCAGAGCACGGTGCCGGCGGCGGCGATCGCGGCCGCGTAGAGGTCGCCGGTGCGGGGGCCGATGTCGAGGCCCATCCAGCCGTCGGGGACTTCGACGCCGCCGCTCTCGCGGCGCTCGGTCTCGGCGTCGAACTCGCGCCCGAGCACGAGGTCGACAGGCAGCACCAGCTCGCACTCGGAGTCGCGCGCCTTCTCCAGCGCCTGCGCCGCCAGCTCGACCCCCTCGACCAGCGAGTCGCCAACCGGGACGTCCTGGGCCCGGAAGAAGCCGAAGGCCATGGCACCGC
>JBFXEM010000009.1:0-14911 GCA_050180135.1 Solirubrobacterales bacterium
TGCCTACGGAGTTAGCTGACGGACTCGCGCTGAAAGAGCTTGCGCTACAGACCTCGGTCTGATTCGCCCCTGGGGCCTTCGGCCCCCTTGGTTCCCCCGTTCCTCGCCTCTGGCAAGGACTCGGCATTTGCTGTGACGCGGCAGTATAGGGATTGCTCCGACGGACTGTCGGAGTTGTGAGGGTTCGGTGTTGGTAGGCGCCTCATTGCTTCGCTTTGGGCCAGGAGATCAGCCATTGCCAGTCGGGGTCGATCTCGTCCATGATCGAGGCGAGCCGGACCACGGCCTCGTCCGGGTAGACCGCGTCGCCGACCAGGACCTCGACGACGCCACCGTCGGGATCGGTGACTTCGTAGCGCTTGCGCAGTGCCGCGATGATCTCGCCTCCCCGTGGAGGGTCAAGGCGCTCGAGCACGATCGTCGGCCCGCGTTCGGGTTCGCGGAATCGCGCGGCAGCATCGCTTAGGCTGGGCGTCCGCCCGCCTCCGCCTCGCCGCCAGCGTCCGAACCTCACTGGACGACTCCGAGCAGGAGATAGAGCAGCGCGCCGGCCGCGGCGACGCCGAGCGCGACGCCGGGGTAGTAGGCGACAGGGGAGCAGTTGAGCCACGCCCCCGCCAGCCGCGGCCGGCTTGGAGCCGTCGGACCCTGTGAGCCGAGCTTCTGCATCGGCTCTTCCTTCGCCTCTTTAGGCGACATTCCTACAACGTGTAGGAAGTTGCCTAGTGGCCCATCATCTCGTGATCGGGCGCTTCTTCCTCGGCGGGGATACCGCCAGCCGGAGAGGGAGACCCGTACCACTCTTCGCGCCAGGCGTTCATTTCGTCGATCTCGCGCGACTGCGCGTCGATGATCTCCTCGGAGAGGCTCATCAACCGCTCGTCCTCGCCGCTTTCGAGCTCGACACGGGCCATCCGGATCGCGCCTTGGTGGTGGGGAATCATCATGTCGATGAAGGCACGGTCAAAGGGCTTTTCGCTGGCGAGCATCGTCGCGTCGCCGTCCATGCCCATTTCGTGAGCTTCCATGCCGAGGCTGCCGTGCTCGCCCTTGGAGACCGGCATCCCGAACAGGTCAGTGTGGATCGCGGCCAGCTCGTCGATCTCTTTGTTCTGGGCCGCGATGATCGCTCGCGCCAGCTCTTTGGTCTCGGGGTGTTCCGCCTCGCGGGTCGCGATCTCGGCCATCCCGACGGCCGCCTCGTGATGGGGCGTCATCTCGACGATGAAGGCGCCGTCGGTTTCGGCGGAGTCCATCGAGTCTCCGTGGTCGCCCATGGAGGTGATCGCGATGATCGCGATCCCGATCACCAGAATCGCCGCGATCCCGATCGTCACTGACTTGGTAGACAAGCTCTTCTCCTTTGGGCTCGACGGCATTTCTCCTACGGTTTGTAGGATAACGATTCGAGATGCTCGGACCCGCCGCAGAGAACGACCCTTGCTCCGGCGGCGCCTGAGCCTCGCCCTCATCTGTGTCGCCGGCGTCGCGATTGGACTCGCGGTCCTGCTCTGGCCTCGCTCCGAGGATCCCCCCCGCCTAGACGGTGTCCTCTTCGAGGTGCCCGGCCGCAAGGCGGTTCTACTCACCCAAGGCCAAGCAGAAGACATTGCCAGCGGCGAGTCCTCGCTGCCGATGCCCGGCCGCCACAGCGTCCAGGCGGGCATGGCCGAGATCACCTACAAGCTCGACCGCGACGGCGCCCAGCGCGCGCTCGGCCGCTTCGCCCGAAAAGGTGGCCGCGTGCGGGTGGCCGAGCAGCCGGTCCAGGTGATGATAGACGTGCCGGTCGTAGAGCAGGCATACCGCAACAACAGCGAGACCGCCGCCCTGGAGATGCTGCTCGCCTCCCGCGGCGTCGATCGCGACCAAACGGAGCTGCAAGGCATGCTGCGCCGTGACGGGCCGCTCGATCCTCGAACTCGGGCCGACGACGCGCTCGTCTGGGGCAACCCCGTGCGGGGATTTGTCGGCCGGGTCGACGACGGCGGCGGCTTCGGCGTCTACCCGCCGCCGCTGTCGGCGCTCGCCAGCCGATGGATTGATCCCGTCGACCTGAGCGGCCAGCCCCCGGCGCTGATCTTCGCGCGGCTCCTCAGCGGCCACGCCGTGCTTGCTTGGATCGGCCTATCCGCCGGCCCCTTCCGTAGTTGGGTCGGGCCGCGAGGCGAGCAGGTGACCGTCAACTGGGGTGAGCACGCCGTCCTGCTCATCGGTTTGGCCGGCAGCCGGATCCTTCTCAATGACCCCCTGACCGGCGAACGGCAGAACTGGAGCCGGCGGGATTTCAAGCGGCGATGGGGCCTCCTCGGACGCCGGGCGCTCAGCGCCTGACTCGAGCTCCGTCGTAGAAGGCGAGGCTTCCGAACGCAGTCCGCAGTCGCTCGCGGTGGCCCGACTCGCCGAAGCCCGCCCTCGAGAAGATCGACGGCAGGTTGCCGGCCCCGTTGTCCCGGGTGGGCTCGAAGCCGTCGAGCAGGCGAATCCCGAGAAACAGAAGGGCCATCAGCGGGTCCTGGGGCGGGCCCCAGTCGGCGACGTGCAGACGCCCGCCGGGCACCAGCACGCGCAGGAGCTCCCGCGCGGTCGTGCGCTTCGCGTCGGGCGCGAGATGGTGGAAGAAGAGGGTCGAGAGGACGGCGTCGAAGGAGGAATCGGGGAAGGGCAGCTCCGTTGCGAGGCCCTGCACGAGGGCGATTTCGGCATTCTCGTTGGCGGCCTTAACGCGGGCGCGGGCGAGGATCTCGGGGTCGGCGTCGAGGCCGGTGATGCTGGCGGCAGGCTGGGCTCGTTTTGCGGCGAGCGCGAGGGTGCCCGTCCCGCAGCCGAGGTCGAGGACGCGCTCGCCGGGCTGAAGTCTTGCCCTCTCGAGGAGCAGGCGCTTGAAGCGGCGCTCGCGGGTGGTGAGGCGGATCAGCGGGTCATAGATGCTGGTCAGCGCCCGAAAGCGAAGCGCCGGGATGTAGTTGCCATTGGACGCGGTCCCGTTGCCAGGTTGGGACCCCGGCACTGTCTCTAGTCCTTCGGCACGCCGCCGGCCGGTGAAGGCCGTCCGAACCACGACTTGCGGCACTTGTTCATCAGGCGGATCTCCTTGGACTGAGTCGTCAGGATCGCCTTCGCGATCTCGCGCAGGGCTCGAACCTTTCCGGCCCGCAGCTCCGCCCGGGCCATCCGGATCGCTCCCTGATGGTGGGGGATCATCTTGTCGATGAACACACGATCGAAGGGCTCGGCGCCGTAGAGATCGTCCATCGTCATGTTCATTCCGGCTTGCCTCGTCGTGACGCCGAGGATCTCCAGGTCCCGCATCATCTCCTCGTGATCATGGGCGGCTGGTGGAGAGACGCCGAGTCGGTTGGCGATCGACCGCAGGCGGGTGATCTCGCGGCGCTGCGCCTTCACGATGTTCCTCCCCATCGTGAAGATCGTCTTGTGATCGGCTTCCTGAACTGCCAGCTTGCCCATCTCGATTGCCATCACATGATGGATCGGCATCTCGCGAACAAAGGCTTTGTCGGTTTCGGTGACCGCCGCGCTCGCGAGCGCGGCGTTTCCAAAGCCGGCCCCCGAGGCGAGGGCGAGGAGCGCGAGGGCAAGCCGGAGCTGCTTCATCTCATCTCACCACCGCCGGGCTGCACCGGGGGGACCTGGCAGGCGGCCCGTGCTCCACGCAGGCGAAGCCACAGCGCGAAGGCCGCGAGCGCCAGGCCGGCACCGCCGAGCAGCGGCTGAATCGGAGCGAAGTAGTTGAGTGCGCCCGAGGTGCCGAGCAGGGCGACGACGAGCTTGTTGCAGACAGGGCAGCCGACCGCGAGCAACGCGAGAAAGCCGCTCCCGGCGCTCGCCGTGGCGATGCTTTCCCTGGTGGCGCGGGGGAGGAGGTAGGTCGCCAGCAGCACGCCGGTCAGCGCGCTGCTGGCGACCCAGAAGAGGTAGTTCTCGGGCGTCGCGGGCGTCATCCGCGTGAACCACGGGTTGGGGAGGACGTCGGTCGGTACCCCGATCAAAACCGCGACCAGCGCCGCGCTGAGCACCGCGCTGGCGAAGAAGCGCGGGCCTAGGAGGGGTGCGGAGCCGGCCCGAGGGCCGATCGTCGTCTGGGGAGCGGTGGCTTCCATGTGGTCTGCCTGCAACTACCTCTCAGCGTTGATCCTACAGCTTGTAGGAAGTATCGCCGTGGCAGAGTCGATCAAGCCGAGCTCTGCCAGCCCGGGGGCACTGGAGCTGTCGCACCGCTGGCGCACGCAGTCAGCGAGACCGTCGCCAGCGGCGGTCGGCTCCGCGCCTAAGTCGGCGCCACCCGCCCGAATGTGAGGCGGCGGATCAGCGCGCCGCCCTGAGGTGGCCCGGGCCAGTGCTCGTCCAGGAGCGCGGGTCCGCCGCGCAGCACCAGGCGGAGGACGAGCGCGACGAGGATGGCGTCGTCAAGCTGGCCGGCGACCGGGATGAAGTCCGGGATCAGGTCGAAGGGCAGCGCCAAGTAGCCGACGAGCAGGGCGAGCGCGAGCTTTCGGGTCGGTGGAACCCGGCTGTCGGCGAGGAGGCGCTTGAAGAGAATCAGGCAATCGGGGACGAAGCCCGCCAGCGCCCTGGCGTCGCTGCGACGGCCGAAGGCAAACAGAGCCAGCGCGAAGGCCGCGTAGAGCGCCACGAGCACCAGGAAGCAGATAAGGATCAGGTCCGTGGAGGGCACCTCATCCACGGTAGCGCTCCCGTATTCCGTCTGGAGTGGCTAAGACCCGACCTGCCTCAGGGCGTCAGCACAATCCCGTACGCGCCTCGATGGCGCCCTGCTCGCGCAGGGCGCGAAAGACGACGGTCCCAACTAGTCGCAGGAGTGAAGAGGGGGACTAGCGTGCATCGAGGCGATCCCGGCGGATGCCAGCGTCGGGGTCATCCCCACGGCCAGCAGCACCCCCGCGACCATCGCTACCACCAGGCTCCGACCGACGATCTCAACCCATGCTTTCGGGCGGGCAGCGGAGCGGTCGAGCAGAAGCCTCAGCCGCGCCGGAGCTCCGGAGCCGGCGAGCGTAGCCAGGGCTGGACTTGGCGCCGGCGAGTCGAACGCGGCCTTACAGATCGCGCTCGCCAAGGCGATCGGGTTGCGGGTGCGGTCGACGGCGTACTCGTCGGCGTCGCGCTCCAGGCAGAACTGCAACCGCTGCAAGGCGTCCTTGGTGCCCGGCATCGGCCGGGCGATGGCGTGGGCGAGATTGCCGGCGAGGACGAGATAAGGGTGGCGGCGGGCGATGTGACCGCGCTCGTGCTCAAGGCTGGCGGCCAGCTCATCCTCATCGAGGCGCGTTAGAGCTCCGGTGGATATGACGACCTTGGGGCTGCGGATGCCCGCCGCGGCCACCACGACCCCCTCGCCGCCGACGATCACGCTCTCGCCGGGACCTGTCCCCAACGAGCTGCGCTTTACCCACTTGCGCATACTCCGTGCCGCCCTCCAGACGGCGAAGGCCGCCCAGGTTGCCGAGATGCAGATGACGAGGCCCGGCAGCAGCGCAGCGGTGTCTCCGACGCCGTGCCCGGAGAACCCGAGGTGGGTGGTGAGGAAGGGAAGGACCGCGTGCACGCACCAGTGGGTCAGCATCTGAAAGAGCGCGGTCGCCGGCAGGTAGAAGACGGCGATCAAGGCGGCGAGCCCGACCAGGACCGCCCGGAGGTAGAGGGCCGCCAGCCAGAGGGCCGCGCCGGTCATCGGCGCGAGGCTGGCCCGAGGCAGCAGATAGGGCATCGCGGTTCCGGCGACCAGCACGGCCCCGAAGCCGAGAACCGCGGCGCTCATCGGCCTCTCCGCTTCGCGACCTCGCGCGCCAGCGCCTCGATCTCGTCCAGCTCCCCGGGGGCCATGTCGCCGACCAGCTGCGCGAGCGCGGTCCGCCGCGCGTCGTCGGACGCCGGGGCGAGGGCCGCGCGAATCGAGCGCGAGTAGTAGTCGGCCTCGGAGACCTGCGCCTCATAGAAGATCGCCTTGCCCTGACGCTCTCGGCCGAGCAGACCCCGCTCGGCGAGGCGGTTGAGAATGGTCTGGACGGTGTTGTAGGCACCGCGCTGGCGGGCCGGCAGGGCGGTGCGGACGTCCTCGACGCTGGCGGGCCGGTCGAGTTGCCACAGCGCCCGCATAACCTTGAGCTGGAGCTCCCCCTGGAGCTGGACGGCGGAATCGCGGGCCACGGTGGACAGCCTACAGCCGCTTCCCGCGCCGAGAGCGCAATCGCGGTTGCATGCTCTCGGCCCCGCGTGCGACCAAGGGACGCTTGCGCCTACATTCCGTAGGAGGCTGGCGTCCCGCCCGTCGGCCTCCTCTTTGACCGTGATCGCGCACCGAACGGAAATCGCCGCCCGGCCTACATCCATGCGTGTCTTCCTACTTGTCCTCCTGCTATTGGTCCTGTGCGGGATCTCGGCCGGATCGGCAGCTGGGAAAAGCGCCGAGGAAAAGCTCGACGCGGTCGAAGAGAAGATCGGCGCCGCCCAGGAACGAGAGGGAGTGCTGACCAGCGAGATCGAGGCGATGGGCGAGGAAATCTCGGTCATCGAGGGCCAGGTCGCTGCGCTACGCAGCAAGGAGGCCGCGGCGGAAGCCGAGCTGGTAGCGAAGCAAGCCGAGCTCGAAGAGGCAATCGCCGAACTCGAGGAAGCAGTCGAAGAACTAGAAACGCTCCGCGATCGCCTGCGGCGGGCGCTCATTAACTTGCGGGAGCGCCTCGTCGCGATCTACATGTCCGGCTCTCCCGACCTGACCTCGATCATCCTCGGTGCTTCCGACTACGGCGAAATGGTCGCCCGCGCTGAGTACCTGGAAGCGATCGAGAGCAATGACGAGGCCCTGGCCGAGCGCGTGCGCAGCCTGCGCGATGAGGCAAAGCGTCTCGTCGGCGTACGTCACGAGGCGAAGGTGACGATCGAGGCCGCCCGCGATCGGATCGCCGCCGAAGAGCAGCGCCTGGAGGGCACGCGGGCAACTCTTGAGTCGCGGGAGGGAGCCCTCCTCTCCGCTCGGATGGAGCGCCAGCAAACGCTTGACAGCGTCAAAGGAGAGATCGACCAGCACGAGGAGGTTGCGGCCGATCTGCGGGCGAAGATTCAGGCCGAAGTCGCCGAAGCGTCCACCGGCATGCCGCTGCCCATCGGGCCGCTGCCGACGCCGAGCGCGGCCGGTTTCATCTGGCCCATCAACGGAACCTTCACCTCTCCGTTCGGCTATCGCTGGGGCCGCATGCACGAGGGCATCGACATCGGCGCCGCCGAAGGCACGCCGATCCGCGCCGCTGCGTCGGGAACGGTGATCCTGATGCAATCCGAGTACGAAAGCGGCGGCTACGGCAACTACACCTGCGTCGAGCACGGCGGCGGCCTCGCCACTTGCTATGCCCATCAGTCCAGCTTCGCCACCTCATCGGGGGCGGGTGTCGCCCAGGGCGACGTAATCGGCTACGTCGGCAACACCGGCAACAGCTTCGGTGCGCATCTGCACTTCGAGGTACGGATAGGCGGCGAAGCCGTAGACCCGATGGGATACCTCTAACTGGCTGCTGCGGTCGGGAGGGCTACGGGAGGGCTACGAGCACCGCTCCCTAGTGCTCGTGGTGGCCGCCGCCGCGCACGGTCCACCACGAATCCCAGGTGATCTTGGCGATGACGACGGTGATCGCGAGACCGATCAACGGGTCGGCGATCTGGAGCCCAAGGGCGACCGCGATGGCGCTTGCGACTACGGCGAGGCTGACGTAGGCGTCGGCGCGGGCGTGGTTGCCGTCGGCGACCAGCGCTGGGCTGTCGAGGGCGCAGCCGGCGCGGGTGCGGATCACCGCCGCGACCATGTTGCCGGCGAAGCCGAGCACCCCGGCCGCAGCCAGGGCGCCAGCCTGGCTCACGTCTTCGGGGTCGAGCAGCCGTGCGACCGCCTCGTAGCCGGCGACGCAGGCAGAGACGAAGATCGCCAGAACGACGAAGTAGCCGGCGCCGCGCTCGGCTCGCCCCGAACGCAGGGCGAAGGCGATGCCGAGCGGGATCGCGGTGGCGGCGTCGCCGAAGTTGTGGATCAGGTCGGCGAGCAGGGCGATGCTGCCCGTCGAGGCGAAGATCGCGACCTGAGCCAGGGCGGTGACCCCGAGCACCAGGAGTGAGAGCAGGACGGCACGGATCCCGGCCCGGGAGCGTTTGATGCTCGGGTCGATCAGCCCGTGGCTGTGACCGTGGCCTCCGTGGGCGTGGTCGTGGTCATGAGTGTGTCTGGAAGACATATGCACGTATATGCATACAAGATATGCTCCCGACGTGACGCGCCCCTCCGAACACAAGCCCGCGACCCGGCCGCTGCCGCGCCGCGAGGCCGACCTCCTCGCCGAGTCAATCGCCGCCTTCTCGACCGGCAGTCGCCTGCGCCTGCTGTGGTCGATGCTCCAGGGGGAGCGCACGGTCGCCGAACTCTCCGCCGAGAACGAGTTGAGTCAAGCCGCGACCTCCCAGCAGCTCCGGGTCCTGCGTCAGGCGAAGCTGGTTCGGGTACGGCGGGACGGCCGCCACGCCTTCTACGGGCTTCACGACCACCACATTCCCGAGTTGCTCGCGGCGATGCGCCACCACTACGAGCACCGCGAGGGCGACGGGTCGCTTTCCGATCAGGACGAGCGGGCAAACAGCGCCGCGGGCTCCTGACCGGATACTGGGCCTTTTCCTCGGGCTGCTCGACGGTGTCGCTCTCGCGCCAGGATCGAAGAAGAGCTCGAGCGATCAGGCCGTCGGGAAGACGACCAGGGGTCCGCTGGCGAGCGTCGGGCGTGTTGAAGGTGAAGGCTTATTCGCTGCCGAGCCGCCTTTCCAGCTCCTGCGCACGGCCTGCCGCGACCGCTCGTCCGGCGCGGCGCGGGTCAAGATCGATTCCCCGGCTCGCGGCCAGATCGACCAGGCGCTGGCTCTCGTTGTCTTGCATTGCCCAGCGTAGGAACAGCCAGGCGAAGACCCCGAGCGTGACCAGGCCGCCCTCGATCATCATCAGCATCCCCGCGGCGCCTTGGTCGGATAGCGGCGAGAGTCCCCACTTCTCCTCGCCTTCGGCGTAGGCCGGGTAAAGGGCGCTTCCGGTCCAGGCGAGGACATTGCCGAGCACCGCTCCGCAGAAGCGCACGCCGACGAGGTAGACGAGCCGGGCGCCGAAGTTGAACCACTGTGGCGTCGGCAGCGGCCCCAGCAGCGGCATCCACATGATCACTCCGAAGCTGAGGAAGGCGAGGTGCTGGGCGAAATGCAGCCCGGGGCTGTCGAGCACGCCCTGGTAGAGCGCGCCGAGGTGCCAGAGGTAGAGGTTGGCCGCCCAGATCGGCAGCGCGATCAACGGGTTGCCAAGATGGCGGACCCAGCGCAGCCAACGCAGCGCCAGGATCGGCTGCAGGAGTGGCCCGGTCAGACCGAGCACGATCAGCAGCGCCGCGATGTCGCCGATCAGCAGGTGCTGGGCCATGTGGCCGAGCACGATTTCTTCGGCGATCGCGCCGAGCCAGGGCGAGTCGGCGACGACCAGGACCAGCAGGCCGGATGCGAAGCATGCTTGTCTCCAGACCGGCACCTTGCGGCGGTCGCCGGGGAGGGTCTGGCAGCGCCGAGCGTAGGCGTAGCCGATCGCGAGCAGCGCCAGCGGCGCCAGGAGGTCGATCGCGAGCCCCATCGCCTAGAGCGCCACCGCGAGCGCGAGCGAGTTGTTGATTACGTGGAGGATGATCGCCGGCCAGAGCGACCCGCTTCGCTCATAGACCCAGGCAAGAACGAAGCCGAAGAGGATCAGCGGCAGCACCGTCGAGGACCCGGTCGGCAGGTGCAGGCTGCCAAAGACCGCGGCGCTGATCAGCGCCGCCGGCAAGAACGACATGCGGCCCCGCAGGCCGCCGAAGAACATCCCTCGAAAAAAGAGCTCCTCGGAGATCGGGGCGACGATCGCGATCAGAATTACCGAGGCGCTCGCGGTGAGTACGCCGGCGTCGAGGCCCAGTTCGCGGGCGATGTCCTGCTGCTCGGGTGCGCCGACCAGAAGCGCGTAGAGCCCGAGTGCGGCGACGTAGGCGAGGTAGGCCAGCAGGATCTGACCAATCGCCCGCCTGTGGAAGCGCCGTATCCCCAGGCGTCCTAGAACCTCCCGCCAGCTCCCGCCGCCCCAGGCGACACCGACCGCGGTCGCTCCGAACGCGACGCCGAGCATCCCCTGCGCCGCGATGATCCCGGCGTATGTTTCCAGGTCGGGGTCGAGCGCGATCACCGGGAGCGGCAGGACCACGGCGCCCAGGAAGAGACCGGCGAGGACGCCGATCAACGTCCGTTGTAGCGACCAGTCCGCATAGGGCAGCCGCGGCCGGGACCGATCCCGGTCCTTCCTCTCGCGCTCGGGGTCGGCGAGCCGGCCCTCGACCCAGGAGCTCATGGGCCCTTCCATCGTCGTGGCATCGCTTGCTCGGGTCCTCAGTCGAAGAGCTCGCCGAGGAAACCGCTGCGGCCCTTTTTGCGTCCCTTGCCGAAGCGGCCGGAGTCGTGGTGTCCCCCCGAGCCGTGGTGATCATCGCGTTGCCCCTCGCGCCCATAGTCGGAGAGGTAGGCGCTCTCGGCGCTGATCAGCCGCTCGAGCTCGCCCCGGTCGAGAAAGATGCCGTGGCACCGTTCGCACTGATCGATGGTGATCCCGTTGCGCTCGTAGGTGCGCATGTCGCCGCCGCACTTCAGGCAGACGAGCTTGGTCTGGTTGGTCATTCGGTTGCTCCTTCGCTGCGAAAGCTCAGCCGGTTCCCGCGCACTGACGGGCGTCCGGCCGAAGGGTGGAAAGTCGCGGTTTGGAGCCAGCGCCGTGGTGGGCGCAGGATCGAACCGCTCAGCTAGCGAAGGGCCGGAGGCGGGGGGCGCCGGGCGATACCGAGCGCGAGGGGGGAAAGCGTCGATGGCGCCCCGAGGAAGGGGATGAGCGACCAGGTCGCGGGCGCCGTTCCGCGGGACCGGTCTCCCCGATGGGAAACGAGGGCGACTCGCGCCTCGAGCTGGCCGATCCCCCGGTCGAGGAGGATGCAGATCGGCCCGAGGCCGAAGGCGATCAGGATCGCGAGCCAGCCGCCGTCGGCGAGGATGCCGGCAAGGTCCTCGGTATGGGAGGAGAAGAGGGCGGACTCAAGCAGCTCCTGGGCGAGGTAGACCGAGAGGATCGCCACGCCGTAGGTCAGCGAACGTCCGAGCACGGATCTCGAGGAGGCTTCCTGGTCTTCTCGGCTGGCGCCGGTGTAGGCGGCCCAGAGGCGGCCGGCGATCAGGGCGACCGCGAGCACGGCGAGCATCGTCGGGACGTGGCCGAGGAAGGCGCGCCCGTCGACGTCGACGAGACCGCCGCGGCTGATCAGGCCGATCAGGAAGCAGAGCTGATGCGCCGCGAAGGCGCCGAGTCCGACGATCGCGACGGTGCGAAGAAGTGAGCCTGGGCGGGGCATGTGCGGGCGATTGTAGGGACCGCGATTAAGCAGCCTTAATCGCAGGCATGTGTGCGCCTGCTCATCCATCCCTAAAGCGATTTTTAGATTTTGGCGTCCGGGCCGTGCCTATACTCCGCGCCGACCACAACCGCCTAATCCCGATCCAAAGCGCTCGGGAGCGGGGGAACCACAGGGGAGATGACTCCCCGGGGGCGAATCGGACAGACGAGTCCGTAGCGCGACTCTTTCAGCGCGAGCCCGACAGCTAACCCCGCCGGCCGAAGAGAGAGGAACGACGTTGGTCGACAAAACGTCTCGGCGTTCGAGCTGGTTTCTCACCGCGGCGCTCGTCGCCTTGATCAGCTTCATCTGCGGTGCGGTGGCCTCCCACGCGGGCGCCGCCGGGGGCGGCCTTTCGCCGACCGGCAAGCCGCGCGTCAGCGACGCGACCTGCATGAGCCGCTGTGTCGCCACGCATAAGGCGACGCCCGGCGCCACCGTGAAGCTCACCGGGACCTACCTCGACGAGACCAAGCAAGTGGTCTTCAAGGCCAGCACCGGGGTGATCGCCGCCGAATACAGCAAGCGCGAAAGCAACCTGGTCGAAGTCAAGGTTCCGGCCGGTGCCGCCAGCGGGAACCCCTACGTGGTCAGCGAAGGCGGTGTCAGCTCCAATCCCTCCCCGCACACGCTCGAAGTCCTGCCGCCAAGCTCGATCCCCAAGCAGGTCTTCCCGATCCGCGGCCCCTATGAAATCTGGGCTGGCCTCGGCGACGGGCGCGGCCACGAAGGCGCGGACATCGGCGCCAGCTGCAAAACGCCGCTGGTCGCGGTCGGTGCCGGCAAGGTCAAGGTGGCGAAATACCACTACCGCGCCGGCAACTACGCGGTGATCGACCTGAACGGGTCCAACCTCGACCTGGCCTACATGCACATGATCGAACCGGCGGGAGTGAAAGTCGGCCAGCGGGTCAGCGCCGGGCAGGTGATCGGCTACGTCGGCGAGACCGGAAACGCCTCGGGATGCCACCTGCACTTCGAGGTCTGGGAAGGCGGGTATTTCGAAGGCGGCTCGCCGATCGATCCGCTCGCTTTCCTGAAGCCGCTGGAACCCAAGCGGGTCAAGCGCGCCAGGTGATCCCTAAGATCACCCTTTGATGCGCCGCGTAGGGTCGTTCTCGCGGACCGCCGCGCTCGTCGCGCTCGGTTCCTTCGTCGTTCACCTGTTGCGATTCGTGATCGCAATGCCGAGTGGTGCCCACGACGAGGTGCAGGGCCAGTCGTTCCTCGGTCACGTTCCTCCGACGCTGGCTGCGGTCGGCTTCGCCCTGATCGCGGCGCGTTTTTGGGTCTCCTACACCGGCGCGGTCTCCACCCGCGGGTCGGCGCCGAGGTCCTTCTGGCGCCGCGCGCTGGCCTTCGCCGTCGCGATCGTCTCCGTCTACGTCGCCCAGGAGCTACTCGAGTCCGCCATCTTCTCCGACCACGCGCAGGGGATCGCCGGCGTCCTCGGGGACGGCGGCTGGGTGGCGATCGCCATTGCCGCCCTGCTCGGTCCCCTCTGCTGCCTGCTCGACGTCGGCATAGGCCGCCTCGAGACGCGGGTCGCCCGCCTCCAGGTTTGCCTCCGGATCTCCGCGTCGCCGGTGGTGTCTACGCTCGCCGCCCCGCCGATCCTCCCCCCGCGGCTCTCCCCGCTCGCCTTCGGCCTCGCTCAGCGGCCGCCGCCGCTCTCCGCTCACTGACCTCTTGAGCGGCAGCCCTTGCGGCTGCTGAGCGGAACGCGCGTCGCGGTAGGCGGCGCGCCGATGAAGGAGCATCGCGATGGAGTCGACGCAGGCGCAGGACGCCGCGGGCGACAAACAGGACTTCGGGGCGAAGGAAGCCAATACCTACGCCCTCATCTCGCTCTTCTTGGGCGTCGTCTGGCTGTTCGGATTCGGCTCCCTGGCGGCGATCTATCTCGGCATCAAGGCGCTGCGCGAGATCCGCCGGTCGGGTGGCGAGGAGAGCGGCCGGGCCTTCGCCTGGGGCGGGATCATCACCGGTCTTTTCGGCCTGACCAGCTGCGGTCTGGTGATCGCGGTCGCCGTCGGAGCGGGCGGCTAGACGAGGATGGGCGCCCACGATCACGATCACGGCCACGCTGGCCACTCACACGCGATCTCGACGGAGGCGAAGGTTGGGATGCTGGTGCTGGCGCTCGGGATCAACGTCGGCTTCATGCTGCTCGAGGTCGCGATCGGGATCATCTCCAACTCGCTCGCGCTGCTCGCCGACGCCGCCCACATGCTTACCGACGCGGCGGCGATCGCCCTGGCGATCTTTGCCGCCCGGCTCGCCATTCGCCAGCCGAAAGGGGCGCTGACCTTCGGCTTCAAACGCGGTGAGATCCTCTCCGCCCAGATCAACGGGCTGACGCTCCTGATCCCCGGCCTCTACATCCTCTACGAGGGGATCGCCAGGCTGATCGACCCGCCGACCGTCGAGGCGTCGCTGGTGCTCTGGGTGGGGATCGCCGGGTTGCTCGCCAACCTCGCCGCCGCCTGGGCGCTCGCCAAGGCCAACCGCGCCAGCCTCAACGTCGAGGGCGCCTTCCAACACAACCTGATCGACGCCCTTGGCTCGGTCGGGGCAGCTCTCGCCGCTGGCGTGATCCTCCTCTTCGGCTTCGAGCGCGCCGACCCGATCGCCTCGCTGATCGTCGCGGTACTGATGCTGCGCTCCGCCTACGGGCTGCTGAAGGCGTCGGGGCGGATCCTGCTCGAGGCGGCGCCGGAGGGCGTCGACCCTGACGCGATCGGGCGCGCGCTCCTGGCCGAGCCCGGTGTGGTCCAGGTCCACGATCTGCACGTCTGGGAGGTCACCTCCGGCTTCCCGGCGCTGTCGGCCCACGTCGTCGTCGAGCGCGAGGCCGACTGCCACGAGATCCGCTTCCACCTCGCCGAGGCCCTGAGATCTCGGTTCGAGATCGACCACTCGACCCTTCAGGTCGAGCACGTCCCCGCGCGGCTGCTGCAGGTGGAGGAGTCAGAGGAGAGGGCGACCGATGACTAAGGAGGGGCGAGAGGGGCAAGCCAAACAGCGACGATCGCTCCTCGTCGTGATCTCGACCTGTCTTGGATCGTTGGCCCTCGTCGCGCTGCTCACCTACGGGCTGATCCAGAAGGCGCCGGACACGAGCATCGGCGAGTCGCTCGCCCGCGGCAAGCCGACGCCGGCCCCGAGCTTCGACCTCGAGGTTCTCGATGCCGGAGTCCCCCCCGGCTCGCTTCGGCCGTTGTTGCGCCGCGCGGCCGCCGACGGGACGATCGCCCTCGAGGAGCTGCGCGGGGCTCCCACCGTGATCAACTTCTGGGCCTCCTGGTGTGCTCCCTGCCGCCAGGAGGCCGAGCTGCTTCAACAGACCTGGAGGCGCGTCGGGAAGGAAGGCGTCCTCTTCCTTGGGATCAACA
>JBFXEM010000010.1:0-14895 GCA_050180135.1 Solirubrobacterales bacterium
GCTGCGCGAGGCTTTGCGGGTTCTCGAGGCAGAGGGCTTGATCACCGTCCGCCCGGGTGCCAAGGGAGGCCCGATCGTCGCCGAGCCGGACCCGGATCGACTCACCCGCCTTCTGACCCTCCTACTGATTGCTTGGGGGGCGACGTTGCGTGACGTCTACGACGCCAGGATCGCATTCGAACCGCTGACCGCGCGCAAGGCGGCGGAAGCGGCCGGTGCCGAGGAGATCGCGGAGATGCGGCGCTCAGTTGACGCTCTCGATGAGGCTCTCGACGATGAGGCAACGGTGATCAAGGAGAATCAGCGCTTCCATGGCCTGATCGGGAAAGCCAGCGGCAACCCGGTTCTCGTCGCCTTCTCGATGTCCCTGGTCAGCATCTTCGACGGCTACGCGATGGGCACCCATTTCGACGCTCGCGCAAGGCTCGAGGTCGTGAAGTTCCACACCGCGATCGTCGAGGCGATTGGGGCTGGCGATCCGGATGCAGCCGAAAAGGCGACCCTAGCCCACATCGAGGACTCGATTAAGTTCCTCGAGAAGCGCTTTCCGACCCTGCTCGACGAGCCGCTGAAGCCGACCCTCCTCAACCCTCGGGCTGGATGAACTCCGGCAGCTTCCCGATTGCGATCGCGGAGGGACCGAGCCGGCGGAAGCGGCGATGGATGACCCGCCAGCCCTCGGGGTCACGGCGCAGCCGGTCGATATAGACCCCGGCGGTGACAAAGTCGGCCGGACGCTCGGGGTCGGCGTTCCCCTCGCCACGGTTCCAGTGCCAGGCGGTGACGTAGATGGTGCTACGGGCAGAATCGCCCTCGAGGCTGACGGTCAAGTTGCTCAGCATGTGCGCCGAGCCCTCAAACAGCTCGATCTCGCCGCCGATCTGGCGAGCGGCCTCCTCGGCGCCCTCCCAGACCCCGTAGCCGAGGTCGACGACCGCGTCCGCCGCGAAGACGTCGCGGACCAACCCCTGCGCTTCGCCCTTGTCGATATGGGTCGCATAGGCGTGGAGGACTTCCTCGATCTGTTCCCGGTCGGTCATCAGAAGCTCTCCTTGTGTTGGGCTTTGGTAATTATGCATATGGTTAAACCATGATAACGTCGCAGCCATGAAATCCGCCGGCGACAGCCCGTTTCCCGCAGATCGTCACCTTTTTTTCGCCTTCTCGACCTTCACAGGAGGGCGCGCGGATTTCGAAGCCTGGTATGACGAGGAGCACATCCCGCAGGTGTTGGGCGCACCCGGCATGCATGGCGCGCAGCGATTCGAGATCGCGAAGACAAAGCCACTCCCTGGCTCGGTCCCGGTGGATCTCGGTCACCTCGCTCTCTATGAACTGGACGGGGATGCCGGCGCCTTTCGCTCGGAGGTGAAGCGGCTGCTGATGTCGGGTGATATGCCGCTTCCCGGGTTCCTGGTGCAACCGTTCAAGGCGCTGTTCCTTCGCCCGGTCAGCGAGCCCTTCCAGACGGCCGCGCTTGGCTCGCCCTCCGACCTCGACGACCGTCATCTCTTCTTTGCCTTCAGTCGTCACACTGGCGACGACGAGACCTTCGAACAGTGGTATGACGAGGTGCACATCGCGCAGATCATGTCGGCGCCAGGGATGCTGCGCGCTCAGCGGTTCGAAACGGCGGACACGAAGCCGCTGCCCGGTGTGGCCACGGTTGACGAGGGCCACCTCGCGCTCTACGAGGTGGCGGGGGATCCACAGCCGTTTCGCGAAGAGGTCAAGGGACTGTTGATGTCGGGCGAGATGGAGATTCCAGACTTCATGGTGCAGCCGTTCACGACCATGTTCATGCGGCCGCTCAGCCCGTTCGTCGCGGCCCAGGGTTAGGGAGAATGAAGCCCTACCGGTCAATGCTCTTCGTCCCCGGTCACAAGCCGGCCTGGGCCCAGAAGGCGATCGCCTCGGGAGCCGACGCCGTCATCCTCGACCTCGAGGACTCGGTCCCCGCGAACGAAAAGGACGACGCCCGGAAAGCCGTTCGCGAGACGGTGGATGCGCTGCGAGAGGAAGGCACGCGGGCTGACATCTGGGTCCGACCGAACAGTCACGACAGTGGCCTGTTCGGCGCCGACCTCGAGCAGGTCGTGCAGCCCGGCCTGGCCGGGCTGTTCCTGGCCAAGGTCTTCGACGCCGCCGAGCTCGTGCGTATTGACGCGGTCGTCTCGCACCTCGAGCAACGGGAGCGGCTGGAGGCCGATTCGATCGGGCTGATCGTCAGCTTCGAGACAGCGAAGTCGATGGCTCAGTGCGAGCAGATCGCCGCCGCCGCAGCGCGGATCGCGGCGCTGTTGGGGGCGACGGGCCCGAACGCCGACGTGGGCCGGGAGCTTGGCTTCGAATTCACGCCGGAGGGGCTGGAGACCCTTTACCTGCGCAGTCGCATCGTTCTCGCCGCCCGTGCCTCGGGCCTGCACCACCCGCTTTGCGGCGTCTGGCAGGACATCGCCGACCTCGCCGGCCTGCGGCGGTTCGCCGAAGACAACCGGCGCCTCGGCTACAGGGGCATGGTCCTGATCCATCCCTCGCACGTCGACGCCGCGAACACGGTCTTCACCCCTTCGGCCGAGACGGTCGACCACTGCCGGCGCATGATCGAGGCATACCGCCAGGCGGAGGCCAATGGCAGCTCGGCGGTCGACTTCGAGGGTCAGCACATCGACTTGGCGCACGCGAAGACGGCGGCGGGAGTGATCGAGCTCGCGGAAGCCGTCGCGGAGAACTAGGGAAGGAAGACCGATGGCAGGCCTTTGGTACGAGGAATTCGAGATCGGATCGACGATCGAGCACCCGCTTCGGCGCACTCTCACCGAGGCGGACAACGTCTTCTTCTCGACGATGACCCTGAACACCAACCCTCTGCATCTCGACGCCGAGTTCAGCAGGGAAAGCCACTTTGGGCAGCGGCTCGTGAACAGCATGCTGACGGTCAGCTGCGTGGCCGGGATCACCGTCAACGAGACCACCCTGGGGACGACGATGGGGAACCTCGGGTTCGAACAGATCACCTTTCCGAACCCGGTCTTCCACGGTGACACGATCAGGGTCGTAACCGCGATCGTCGACAAGCGGGAGTCGAGCTCCCGGCCCGAGGCGGGAATCGTCAAATTCCGCCACATAGCCCACAACCAGCGCGATGAGCTGGTTTGCGACTGCCGGCGTGCCGGCTTGATGCTGAAGCGACCGCAATGACTTTTCCCGTCTTCGGTGACGGCGAGGCGACGGTTTGGCGACCCAGCGAGGCGGACAAACGCCGCAGCCGGCTCGCGGGTCTGATGGAACGCGAAGGGATCTCCAGCCTCGAAGAGCTGCACGATCGGGCGGTTGCCGACCCGGAGTGGTACTGGCGGGCCGCGGTCGAGGACCTGGGTATTGGATTCTCGAGCCCGTTCTCGTCGGTGGTCGACTTCGCCGACGGCCCGGAGTTCCCACGCTGGTTCGTCGACGGACAGCTCAACCTCGCGGAGAACTGCGTCGACCGCTGGGTTCGCGACGGAGGTGGCTCGAAGACCGCCGTGGTCTGGGAGAACGAGGCGGGCGCGACCCGCGAGATGAGCTATGCCGAGCTGGAGCGCGACGTGATCGGGCTGGCGGGATACCTGCGCTCGGTCGGCATCGCACCCGGCGACCGAGTCGGGCTTTTCTTGCCGATGATCCCCGAGACCGCCGTCGTCTTCATGGCCTGTGCCCGAGTCGGTGCCATCGCCGTCCCGGCCTTCACCGGGTATGGCCCGCAGGCGCTGGGGACGCGGCTGGCGGCGTCCGAGGCCCGGGTGCTGGTCAGCGCTGACGGGTTTGCCCGCCGCGGCTCGACCGTCGCGATGAAGCCGACCGTCGACGCCGCACTCGGGGAGGGCAGCACGGTCGAGCGAGTCGTGGTCGTTCCCCATGTCGGGATCGAGCTCGAGCTCGAAGCCGGGCGGGACGAGCTCTGGAGCGACGCGCTGGCCGCCGGGACCGAATACGGGGGAGCCGAGCCCGTGGAGCTCGACGCCAATCACCCCTTCCTGCTCGTCTACACCTCCGGGACCACCGGCCTGCCGAAGGGCATCGTCCACTCGCACGGTGGTTTCCTGGCCAAGGTGGGCGCGGACTTCGGCTACTCGTTCGACGTGCAGAGTGACGACGTATTTCTCTGGAGCACCGACCCGGGGTGGCTGGTCGGCCCCCTCTTGATCGTGGCGACGCTGATGTTCAACGCGACCGCGGTCTTCTTCGAGGGGTCGCCGGACCAGCCGGATCTCGGCCGCACCTGGGAGCTGGTCGATCGCCACGATGTGACCGTCGTCGGGGTCGCACCGAGCCTGGCCCGAGCGATGATGAACGCCGGCGACGAGCTTGTCGTCCGCCACGATCGCTCCAGCCTCAGGGCCTTCGTCTCGACCGGCGAGGCCTGGAACGAGCAACCTTGGCGCTGGCTCTTCGAGACAGTGGGAGATGGGCGGCTGCCGATCCTCAACTACTCGGGCGGCACCGAGATCGGCGGCGGCATCCTCACCTGCTATCCGATCGCGCCGATCGCGCCCGGCGGCTTCTCCGGGCCCGTCATCGGCCTCGATGCCGACGTCCTCGGGCCCGGGGGGGAGCCCGTCCGCGACGAAGTCGGCGAGCTCGTGCTTCGCAACCTCGCCCCGGGCATCACCCACGGCTTCTGGCGAGATCGCGAGCGCTACCTCGAGACGTATTGGAGCGAGTGGCCCGGGATCTGGCTGCACGGGGATCTCGCGACGCTGCGCGACGATGGCTTCTGGTTCATCGCCGGGCGTTCGGACGACACGATCAAGGTCAGCGGCAAGCGGGTCGGCCCGGCCGAGATCGAGGCGGTCATCGGCCAACATCCCGACGTCGCCGAAGTGGCCGCGGTCGGAGTCCCCGACGAGCGGACCGGCAACGCCGTCGTCTGCTTCGTGGTCCCCGGACGTCCAGGTGTCGACGAGGAGGAGATCGCTGCGGAGCTGGGGCGGCTGGTCACCGGCCAGATCGACCGCACGGTCAGGCCGCGGCGTATCCACGTCGTGGATGCCCTCCCCAAGACCAAGACGGGGAAGCTGATGAGGCGCGTCGTCAGGGCGCGCTATCTCGGCCAACCGCCGGGCGACCTCTCCTCGATCGAGAGCGTCGAGGTGCTCGACGCTTTCCCGGTCCTCTCCGACTCGCCCTGATGGCCACGATCTTCGAAGCCAAGGACGGCGCCCCGGCGGTGTTACTCGATCTAACCCG
The DNA here is from genome assembly GCA_050180135.1 of Solirubrobacterales bacterium. Taxonomy (GTDB): domain Bacteria; phylum Actinomycetota; class Thermoleophilia; order Solirubrobacterales; family 70-9; genus VAYN01. Next base: position 5,230 of record JBFXEM010000010.1, read on the forward strand.
GCTGGGTCCCGGCGGATACTGCACGTCGACCGCCCGCTCGCTCGGTGCCAGGGTGATCAAGGTCGAGGATCCGCGCCTCGGCGACTATGCCCGCGAAGTCCACATGATGCCCGGCGTCGACGCCGGGCCCGAGAGTCCTTCGGCCTTCTTCCGGATGCTCTCGCTGGGCAAGGAGAGTGTCGCGCTCGATCTCAAGTCGACGGCTGGTCGGGCTGCGTTCCTTTCCTTGGTCGAGCGCGCAGATGTCGTCGTCGAGCAGTTCAGGCCGGGGGTGATGGACAGGCTCGGGCTGGGCTGGGCCGAGCTCCATGCCCGGAACCCGCGGCTGGTTATGTGCTCGATAACGGCGTTCGGACAGGACTCCCCGTTTCGCGACGACGCCGCACACGACATCAACGTGATGGGGCTCTCGGGTCTGCTGGAAGCGATCGCCGCGGGTCGCCGCGCGGGCTCTACTCGACAGGGGCCGCAGATCGTCGGTGTGCAGCTGGGCGATGCAGTCGCCGGCCTGGCGGCCCTGACGGCGATCCTGGGCGGGCTCTACGCGCGCAGCAACCACGGCCGCGGCGCCTGGATCGACGTCTCCATGTACGACGCGCTGCTCTCGCTTCCCACGGTCGAGGCGGCCGAGTACGCCGAGGCCGGGAGGGTCGCTCGGCCCGGAGAGGGGATGCTCGACGGTGCCTATGCCTGTTACAACCTCTACCGCACCGGGGACGACGGCTGGCTTGCGGTTGGCGCCTTCGAGGAGAAGTTCTGGAAGCAGTTCTGCACGCTGTTGGAGCAGCCCGAGTGGATCGTCCTGCAACGGGACCTCGAGCGGCAGGAGTCTCTGATGCGCGAGGTCGCCGAGCTGATCGCGAGCCGACCGCTCGACGAGTGGCTGGCGGTCTTTGCTGGAAGCGACTGCTGCGTGAGCCCGGTCCGCTCGTTCGACGCCGCGCTCGAGGACGAGCACGCGCGCCGGCGTCGGCTCTGGAAGCAGAGCGACGGGATGGAGCAGCCGACCCCCTTCACCTTCGCCGACGGCTTCGAGCTGCTCCGGGGAGGTGTGGCCCCGGAGCGTGGCGAGCATACTGGGGACATTCTCGGCGAGCTCGGCGTCGATCCGGAGCTGATCGCTCAGGCGCTCGCCGACTCCGCAGCGACTAGCTCGTCCTGATCAGCCCTCGCGACAGCATGTCCTCGATCTCCTCGGCGCCGATGCCGAGGGCGCCGAGCACCTCCGCCGTGTCGGCCCCGAGGGCCGGCGCCGGACGGGATACCGGCAGGCGTTCGCCGTCGTAGGAGATCGGCGGGGCGATCACCTTCAGGTCCGGGATCGTCGGGTGTTCGAGCTCCGCGAACATCCCCAGCGCGTTGAACTGGGGGTCGGCGACGACCTCGGCGAGGTCGTTGACCTCGCCGGCCGGGATTCCGGCGGGGACGAACCGCTCCATCCAGGTCGCGCTCGACTGGCGCTTCAACTCCTCGCCCAGCGCCAGCGCGAGCGCCGCCCGGTTCTCCACCCGCGCTGAGTTGTCGGCAAAGCGTGGGTCGGCGGCCAGGTCAGCGCGATCGAGCACCGCGCAGAGTCGCTCAAAAAGCCGGTCGTTTCCGGCCGTGACGACCAGCTCGCCGTCCGCCGTCGGCAGAACCTCGAAGGGGACGAGGATGTTTCCCGAGCGACCCAGTCGCGGCGGCAGCTCGCCGCTCGCCTCATACTGGGCGAACTGGATCGGATGCCAGTTGACCGCCGTCTCAAAGAGCGAGGTGTCGACGAGACGACCCTTGCCGTCCTGCTCCCGCGCAAGCAGGGCACCGAGGATCCCGATCGCCGCCCACATCCCGGTACCGAGGTCGACGATCGGTGGGCCGGACCGAAGTGGGGGACCGTCCGCTTCCCCGGTGGTGCTCATGACTCCAGCCACCGCTTGCATCAGCAGGTCGTAGCCGGGGCGGTCCTTGAGCGGGCCGGAATGGCCGAAGGCGCCGATGTTGCAGTAGACGATCTCCGGATTGAGACGGCGAAGGCTCTCGCAGTCGAGTCGGAGCCGCCCGACGGTTCCGGGGCGCAGGTTTTGCACGAAGACGTCGCACCCGACGGCGAGCCTGCCGACCAGCTTCTGTCCGTCCTCGCTCGCGAGGTCGATCGCGACCGAGCGCTTGGCGCTGTTCGCTGCCAGGAACAGGGGCGACTCCGACCCCCAGAAGGGCGGGCCGACGGTGCGGGTCTCGTCGCCGCCGAGCGGCTCGATCTTGATCACTTCGGCTCCCATCGAGGCGAGGACATGGGTGCACCATGGGCCGGCCAGGGCGACCGAAAGGTCGAGCACCCGCCGGCCCTCCAGGGGTAGGCTCATCGCTCGCCGGTTGAAGGGAATCGCGGGCTCCGCTTCTCCCGCACGGCCAGCTCCCCCTCGACGACGTCTTCGCCGAAGAAGTTGAGCATCTCGTACGCAAGCGAGGCCTCGAAGGTCGGGGTGGCGACACGCAGCCAGTGGTTGAGGCTGCGCTTGGTCCAGCGCAGTGCGTGCTGGGGACCGTCCGCCAGCTTGGCGGCGATCGTCATCGCCTCCTCGAGCACCCGCTCGTCCTCGACGCAGCGGCTGACGAGACCGATGCGATCGGCCTCACGACCGTCGATGAAGTCTGAGGTCAGGAGGTAGAGCTTGGCCTTCGCCATGCCGCACAGGAGGGGCCAGATGATTGCCGCGTGGTCTCCAGCGGCTACTCCGAGGCGAAGGTGGCCGTCGGTGAGGCGAACCGACTCGCCGATGACGCTGATGTCCGCCGTCAGGGCGACGGCGAGCCCGGCGCCGACCGCGACGCCGTTGATCGCGGAGACCACCGGCTTCTCGCAGTCGATCATGTTGAGGACGATGTCGCGGGCCTCGCGATTGAGCTTGGCGATCGCCTCGAAGTTGCCGGCCTGTTCACGAACCAACTCGAGGTCGCCGCCCGCCGAGAATGCCTTGCCGCGCCCGGTGATGACGGCAACCCGGGTCTCCTCGTCCCTGTCGACGTCGAGCCAGATCTCGCCCAGTTCGGCATGAAGGCGGGCGTTGGCCGCGTTCAGACGGTCGGGCCTGTCGATCGTGACCAGCAGCACCCCGTTGGTCCGATCGAGGCTCAGATGCTCGTATTTCTGGGAATAAGCGGGCGCGGGCAACCAATTCTCCTTGGTATTATGTTTATATAATTAGCAATCTAACGTAGAACCTAGGGAAAGATGCCTCGATGAACGAAACGGCCGGCTCATCCTCCGTCGCCGAGCGCGCCGATATCCGCACCGAGGCCCGGCGCCTCGCCGACAGCTTCGACCTCGGGTACTGGCGAGAGCGAGACAAGACCGCCACCTATCCCTGGGAGTTCGTCTCCGCCTTCGCGAAGCACGGCTGGATGAGCGTCATGGTCCCGGAGAAATACGGAGGTATGGGCCTGGGGATCACCGAGGCGGCGATCATGATGGAGGAGGTATCAGCCTCCGGCGCCGGGCTGACCGGTGGTTCGGCGCTTCATTTCTACATCTTCCCGCCCGCTCCGATCGTTCGCCACGGGTCCGAGCGGATGAAGCAGGAGTACCTCCCCCAGCTTGCGGCCGGCGAGATTCTGATGGCCTTCTGCATCACCGAGCCCGATGCCGGGACCGATACCTCACGGATCTCGACCCGGGCCGAGCGGGTCGAGGGGCGATGGCGGATCAACGGCAAGAAGGTCTGGGCGACCAACGCCCAGAACGCGGGCAAGGTGCTGCTGCTGGCGAGAACCTCGCCGCGCGAGGAGAGCCGCCCGCTCGATGGGATGACCCTCTTCTTCACCGACCTCGATCGCGATCGCATCGAGGTGAAGGAGATCGAGAAGCTCGGACGCGCCGCGGTCGATTCCAACGAGCTGTTCATCGACGACCTCGAAGCCTCCGACGAGGACGTGGTGGGTGAGGTCGGAAAGGGCTTCTACCACCTGCTCGACGGGCTCAACCCGGAGCGGATAGTCGTCGCGATGGAGGCGATCGGGATCGGCCGGGCCGCCCTCAGGCTGGCCGTCGACTACGCGAACGAGCGCGTTGTCTTCGGGAAGCCGATCGGCGGCAATCAAGCGATCGCCCACCCGCTGGCGGAGCAGTGGGCGCGACTCGAAGCCGCTGAACTGATGGCGCTCCACGCCGCCGGCCTTTACGACGCCGAGAAGTCCTGTGGCAAGGAGGCCAACGCGGCCAAGTTCCTCGCCGCCGACGCCGGGTTCCGGGCCGCCGACGCGGCGTTGCAGACCCACGGCGGCTTCGGCTACGCGAAGGAGTACCACGTCGAGCGGCTCTGGCGCGAGGTGCGGCTTTTCCGCCTTGCCCCGATCTCGCAGGAGATGACGCTCAACTTCATCTCCACCAACGTCCTCGGACTGCCGAAGTCCTACTGACGGTGGAGCGCGTGAACGTCGCCAGCGTAACCGTTCCCCATGCCGACTCGGTCTTTGTCGCCGGGGAATGGGTTCTGGGCTCCGGCCCCTCCCGCGAGGTGGTCTCCCCGTCGACCGGGGAGGTGGTAGGTGAGGTCGCCCTGCCCTCGGAGGCGGACGGATTGGCCGCGGTCGAGGCGGGCCGCGATCTCGGTCTCGGTTCGTGGAGTCTGCTCCCGGTCGGGGCGCGGGTGGACATCTGCGCCCGCTTCTGCGCCGATCTCGAAGCGCGACTTGGTGAGGTCGAGACCGTGTGGGCGGTGGAGGCCGGAATGCCGGTCCGCTACAGCCGCACCCTCCACCGCTTCGGCGCGGTGGGCGCCTGGCAGACCGCGCTGGCCTGCGCCGAGGGGGTGCTCCACGAGGATCTGCGGCAGTCGCCGCTCGGTGGGGTCTCCGTCAGACGCGAGCCGGCTGGGCTGGTCGTCGCGATCATGTCCTACAACGGACCCCTGGTGACGATGGCCACCAAGGTGATACCCGCACTGTTGGCCGGTTGTCCGGTCATCGTCAAGGCCGCGCTGGAGTCGCAGCTGATCATGCGGATCGTCGCCCAGTGTGCGTCGGCCGCCGGTTTTCCCCCCGGCGCTCTCAGCATCCTCTGCGGCGACGCCGACCTCGGGCGGCTGCTGACCGCGAGCCCCGATGTCGACATGGTCTCCCTGACCGGCGGTCGAGCGGCGGCGCAGGAGATAATCGAGGCGACGCGTCAGCGCTTTGCCCGCACCCACCTCGAGCTTGGCGGCAAGTCACCCGCCCTGATCTTGGACGACGCTCCCACCGAGGCGGTGCTCAAGTCTCTGCTCCCCGGCGCAACCAGCGGCACCGGCCAGGTTTGTGCGGCGCTCTCGCGGATTCTGGTCTCCGAGCAGCGGCATGACGAGCTGATCGAGCAGCTGGGCGCAGCGTGGCGGGGTCTGCGCATCGGCGATCCTCTGGATCCGCAGACCCAGATCGGCCCGCTCGCCACGGAGGCGGCGCGCGACCGAGCTGAAGGCTTCGTCCGTCGTGCCACTGCCGCCGGCGCTCGAGTCGTCGCCGGGGGCGAGCGGCCGCGGGGACGCGAGGCCGGCTGGTATTTCGAGCCGACGCTCGTCACCGACGTCGCCGAGAGCTCGGACCTGGCGCAGAACGAGGTGTTCGGGCCGGCCACGGCGGTGCAGATCTATCGGGATCTCGACCACGCCATCGAGCTCGCAAACGACACGAGCTACGGCCTCGCAGCCAGCGTCTACACGGCCAACAGCGAGCGTGGCCTCGAGTGCGCGAGCCGGATCAGGGCGGGCTCTGTGGCGATCAACACTTTCGGCCCAACCGTAACCGCTCCTTTCGGCGGGATGAAGGGCTCGGGATGGGGACGCGAGTCGGGGCCGGAGGGAATTCTCGAATTCACCGAGCTGAAGCAAGTCCTGATCGGGCGGGTGTGACATGGGGATCAGCCTCTCCTGGATCACCGACTCGATCGCCGGCCAGGCGCCATACGTAGAGCCCGATCGCTCCGCGATCGGGCTCGACGGTGGAACTCCCCTCACCTATGCCGACCTGCGCGCGGCCGAGCTGCGCTGCGCGGGGGCGTTGCAGCGCGCCGGGGTCAGGCCTGGAGACCGGGTTGGGATGATCTTGCGGAACTCGATCGACTATCTGGTCTTCTACCTCGCGACCGCCCGGGTGGGAGCGATCTCGGTCCGGCTGAACTTCCGTCTGACGGGCCCCGAGGCCCGCTTCATACTGGAGGACTCTGGCGCGAAGATGCTGGTCTTCGAGGCTGACCTGGAGGATCGGATTGCCGGCGTACGCGACGAGCTCACGGTCGAGACCTACGTCGTCCGCGAGGAGGGCGGTACCGGTCCGGAGTGGGCGATGGCGTTGAGCGACTTCCTCGATGGCGCAGCCGAGTGCGACTCTCCTTCGCTCGGGTTGGATCACCCGGCTACGATGCTCTACACGTCCGGGACCACGGGAGCGCCCAAGGGTGCGATCTGGACCCACGGCAACTCCCTCTGGTTTGCCTCGATCCAGGCAATGAAGTGGAAGTTCGACCCGGACACGGTCGCGATGACGCCGGGTCCGCTCTTCCACGCGGGCGGCCTGGAGGCGCTGCTCTTGCCCGCACTCACAAGCCACGGCACCGCGATCACCTTCTCGTCTGGGAGCTTCGACCTCGAGCGATTCCTCGAGGCGAGTCGAGCGCAGTCAGCGACCACGCTGATGCTCTACTCGTTCATGGTCTATGACTTCCTGCGGTTGCCCAACGTCGCCGATCTGATTCCCCCGACCCTGACGCGAATAACCTGTGGTGGCGACATCGTCATGCCGTGGGTGTATGACGAGTTCGAGAAGCGCCTGCCCGGCATCGAGTTGGTCCAGCTCTACGGGCTTACCGAGGGAGGAGCGATCAGCACCTGCCTCGACCACGATTTTGCCCGGGACCATCCTGCCAGCGTCGGCAGGCCGATGCCGATGACCGAGGTCAAGGTCGTCGGCGAGGGCGGGGCGGAGCTGCGGAGCGGTGAAGTTGGAGAAGTGCACGTGCGAAGCCCGGCCGTTAGCCCCGGCTTCTGGGAGCGACCGGAGGCGACCGAGCAGACCTTCAGCGACGGTTGGTGCAGAACCGGCGACCTGGGCACGATCGACGCCGACGGATTCCTCTCGCTCGCCGGCCGCGCAAAGGACATGATCCGCAGCGGCGCCGAGAATGTATATCCGGCTGAGGTTGAGGCGATTCTCACGTTGGCGCCGGCGGTGGCCGACGCGGCGCTCGTTGGTGTTCCGGACCCGAAATACGTAGAGGTAGGCTGCGCCGTCCTGATTCCGAAAGCGGGTGAGAAGATCGATCTCGAGGAAGTCAGGTCCTTCTGCGCGGAGCGCCTCGCCGGATTCAAGATCCCGAAGCACTTCGTCATCGCGGATGAGTTGCCTCGCACCGCGTCGGGGAAGGTGAAGAAGTTCGAGCTGCGAGATCAATACCGGTCTTACGGGGGTCCCCCGCCGAGTCGGTGAGATCCAAGAAATCAAAGAGCTCGACGGGGATCGCGCCCGCTCGCGCTGCTACCCGCTCGCCTTCTGTTGGATGCACCAGCGGGAGTCCTCGGGGGGACAGCCGCCCCGCCGAGTGCGTGCTCAGCTGCACCTACGACGACGACCTGGTCCGTACGGACCAGGGTTGGCGGATCAGCCGCCGCCGGCTGCACGCTTTCGTTCCGGGCTCGAGCCTCTCGATCGGCTGGATGCCCAAGGCCCCGGCGCCGGCGATCGGGATGCAGCTCTCTTCCCCCGGCGACAGCCGAGCGCCGAGCTCGGGCGACTGGAAACGGGGCTCATTCATGTGAAGCCGGCGAGCGGCTGCGCACCGATTGGTCGCAGTTTCAGGTCGAGCCGCGATGCCAGCGCGGCGCGAGGGCCTCGAGCGATCGCTCTCGCAGCACTCCTCGCCAGAGGCCGGCCGCGTAGGCGCCATTCTCGAGTCCCCGCAGCAGCAGGGCCGGAGGGAGCAGGAGCCGTCGATTCACTCGGAAGCCAGTGGCGGCGTCGACGCCAAGCGCTGCGGCGGCGTAAGGGCGGGCGCGACGACTGAGCAGACAGGCGAGCGCGGTCGCCGGGAGCCAGTCTCGGGCGCTCGCTCGGGCTAGCTCGCGACCGGAGTGGAGCAGGCCGCGGGCGGCAAGGGCGGCCAGGGCGGGGGCCGCCTCGCGGTCGCGGCGCTTGAGGCTTGCCCTCAGCGGGTATGCCGCCGCCGCTATGAGACCGCCGCGGCGACCGGCGGCGAGCGCAGCCAGGCAGACCAGCCCGGCTCCGCGATCGATCCGCAAAGGAGCGACCGCGCCGGGGTGGCGGCGGCCGAGCGCAGCGGCCGAGCTGCCGTACTCGAAGCGCTGCCTGGCAAAGGCGCGTCGGGACGTCCGCGGTAGGTGCGCGACTTCGAGCTCCGGCGCGTAGCGGACAGACCAGCCGGCCGCAACCGCGCGCCAAACCAGATCGACGTCCTCGCCGAAACGCAGCGAGGGGTCGAAGCCGCCCAGCTCGACCAGCGTGGCGCGGCGGGCGACCAGCGCGGCCGAGGGTACGTAAGCGACCTTCCTCCCGGGACCGACCAGGCCAGGATGGACGCCCATGTCGAGCGGCGATCGCCAGCGCTCGTAGGCGGCAATCGCCCCGTCCGCAACCGCGCCACGGACGCGGGGAGCGGCCAGTCCAAGCCCCGGCTCCTGAGCCAGCAGGCCGGCCAGCGGCCGCGCCCAGTCCCGCTCGCATCGGCAGTCGGCGTCGACGAAGGCGACGAACTCGCTTTCAGTCGCGGCGAGGCCGACGTTGCGGGCGATCGCCGGCCCGGCCATGCCGGTCTGGTTCGCCAAGACCCGCGCCCCGGCCGCCGCCGCCCGGCCGCCGCTGTCGTCGCTGGAGCCGTCGTCGACGACGATCACCTCGCCCCAGCCGTGCAATTGCCCAATCAGCTGAACCAGCGATTCGCCGCCGTCGCGCACCGGGACGACGAAGGTCACATCGGCACTGGTACCCCCCGCCACCGGGTGGAGGATGCCGCGCTCGCGTAGACGGTGCTCGAGCGGCGCGTCGCCCGGCTCTGGCCTGCCGGCAAGCAGGCGGTCGAGCGCCGCCGCCCCGGCGTCGCTGAGGCGCACCAGGCGCGGCGGCGAGCCGCCGATCAGAAGCCGGCCGGCGCCCGCACGGCGGACCCCGGGGTCGAGCGCCGGCGGCGCCGAGCGGGCGATCATCGCTCCCCGGCCAGCTCGCCGAAGCCCGCGCCGAGCAACCCGTAGCTCTGTTCGAGGCAGCGACCGAGGTCCTCCTCGGGATGGCGGACCCAGCGGCTGAAGGCCGCCATCGAGGCGGCGAGGGCCGCCTGGGCGATCAGCTCGGGGGCGAGATCGTCGGGCCGTTCCCCGCGGCGCCCGGCCGCCCACTCGGCGATCGCCCGCCGCCAGGCGGCGTAACGCAGCATCGAGTGAGCCTGGAGGGCCGGCGCCGTCGTGATCAGGGTCATCCGCACGCGCAGGGCGGGCAGCTCCTCGTCCGGGTAGTGGTTGGAGCGGACGGCGGCGTGGCGCAGGGCAGCGAGTAGCGGCACCGCACCGTCGCTCTCCTCGAGGTGGCTGCGCAGGCGTTCGATCACCCAGTCGAAGTTCCCCCAGACGATGTCGTTCTTGGAGGGGAAATAGCGGAAGATCGTGCGCCGCTCGACGCCGACCGCCGCGGCGATGTCGGCGACGCTGGTCT
>JBFXEM010000011.1:0-14867 GCA_050180135.1 Solirubrobacterales bacterium
GCGGGAAGGAGAAGAAGTCGTGGCCGCCGACGAGCACGACGGGCTCGGCGCCGGGATCCGCCAGGGCGATCGCGACGATCTCGTTCACGGGTTCGCCCTCGCCGTGGCGTTCGCGCACGCAGACCACCGTCCGCCCGTCGGCGCTGAGGCGGAAGTCGGCGTAGCGCAGCGCCGCCGGCTCGGCCGGCTCCGGGGCCAGCGCGATCGGCTCCTCGCCGGGTTGGAGGCCGTAGAGGCGCTGGTCGCCGAAGTCGACGAAGAGGGCGCGATCGCCGACCAGGCTCCAGGCGCCGCCGCCGTACTCGTGCACGCGGGTGCGGACGTTGACGCCGGTCGGCGTCATCTCCTCCGGCTCGCCCCCCGCCGGGCGGCGCATCAAGGCGACGCGGCCACCCTCGCTGGGCCGGCCCTCAGCCCACCAGACGGCGTCGTCGGCCGCGAGGGCCGCGGACCCCAGGCGGCGGCCGCCGCGGGCGACCGCGGCGGCGTCGATCGGCGAATCCCAGGAGCCGTAGGGAGCGGTGGCGCTCAACCCTCGCCCTCGACCTCGATCTCCCGCAAACGGTGGGTGTCGACGTCGTAGACGAAACCGCGCACGACCTCGCGATGGGGGATGAAGGTCGAGCGGCGGACGCGGCGGATCGACTGGCGCACAGCCTGGTCGACGTCGGTGAAGGACTCGATCGCGAACGCGGGCGCGACCCCGGTGGCCTCCTGCAGCTCGGCCCGGAAGCCGTCGTCGCTGACCTTTTCCAGGCCGCAGTCGGTGTGGTGGATCAGCATCACCTCGCGGGTCCCCAGTTTGCGCTGGGAGAGCGCCAGCGAGCGGATCACGTCGTCGGTGATGGCGCCGCCGGCGTTACGCAGGACATGGGCCTCGCCGTCGCCGAGCCCGAGCGCGGCAAAGACGTCGAGGCGGGAGTCCATGCAGGTGACGATCGCCAGCTGCTTGCTCGGTTCGACGCTGAGGTGCTGTTCGGGAAGCCCGTCGGCAAAGCCGCGGTTGTTCGCCAGCAGGTCGTCGATGATCCCCATCGAGCGCACCCTAAATGATCGCGGCGCCGGCGCTGGCCTAGTCTCCGCGCGGTGAGCGATCTCCACATCCGCCCGGCCATCGAGGCCGACGCCGAGCTGCTGTTCGCGCTGATCGTCGAGCTGGCGACCTACGAGAAAGCGCCCGAGAAGGTGGTCGGCGACGCGGAGACGCTGCGGCGCTCGCTGTTCGAGCAGCGCGCTGCCGAGGCACTGGTGCTCGAGCGCAGCGGCGAGCCGGTCGGCTATGCGATCTTCTACACGACCTTCTCCACCTGGGAGACCCGCTCCGGGATCTGGCTCGAGGACGTCTACGTGCGTCCCGAGCACCGCCGCGGCGGGATCGGTCTGGCGGTGATGGAGCACCTGGCGGCGCTGACGCTCGAGCGCGGGCACGCGCGCCTGGAGTGGTGCGCCCTGGAGTGGAACGAGCCGGCGCTGAGCTTCTACGAGAAGATCGGCGCCGAGCGGCTGGAAGAATGGCGGATGCTGCGCCTGGAGCGGGACGGGATCGAGCGGCTCGCTACTCGTCGCGCGGGGTGATGCGGAAGATCGAGACCACCTCGGCCTGGTGTGCCTCGGGGTGGGCCACGTAGGCGCTGGGCCCGCCGCCGAACCAACCGGCGGCTTCGTTGTTGCCGACGAAGATCCCGGGGTGGTGCTTGCCGTCAGCGTCCTGCACCCAGACCTTGTCGCCCTCCTTGAAGCCCTCTTCGATCGGATCGCTCATGGCCCGCAGTCTATTGCCCGGGCTCGATCCCGAGCGCCTCCCGCAGGTCGGCGAGGACGATGCCGGGGGAGTCGTCCAGCTGCTTGTCCGTGTAGCGGCAGACCCTGAAGCCGGCGCGCCGCAGCTCGAGGTCGCGCCGGTGGTCGTCCTCGAAGGCGACCGAGCCGCGGTGGTAGTCGTAGAAGTCGGTCTCCACGGCGACCCGGTGCGCGCGCCAGAGGAAGTCGACGGTCCAGGAGCCGACCTTGACGTTGACCTCCGGGTCGGGGATGCCGTTGCGGGCCCAGAGGCGGAGGAAGGCGAGCTCGAGATCCGAGCGGGTGCGCCGGGTGCGCCGCCCGGTCGCGGCGTCGAGCCGGTACCCGGCCAGCTGCGCCTGGCGGATCGCCCGCCGTTCTTCGTGAGGCGCGACAAGGCCGCGCAGGTCGTCGATCGTCCGCTGCGGGGTGGTGACCGGAATGCCCTGACGAGACGTGACCTGAGGCGGGGAAGGGGCGGCAAGGGATGCGCTGCGGTGGAGGACGATGCCGCTGCGCCGGGCGCGGCCGTTGAGGCTGGGGGAGGTGACGTGGATCGGCCCGCCGCGCGGTTTCAGCAAACCCCAGAGGGCCGCCGCGCTGGTGTGGCTCAGGGCCGCCCCTTCTCCGCAGGCGCGAACTGCCGCCATCCACCAGCCCTGCTGGTTGGGACGCGGATTTCCAACCGAGTAGACGCCGCGGAAGAGTCGATGGAGGCGGCCCGCGCGAACCCGCCGTGCCACCCCGCTGCTGTCGATTCCGGCTTGGCTGAGCTGCGTCACGGCAACGATCCCGTGCTGGCGCCCCGCGATCCGCGCGATCCGCCCGTCGGCATTGTCGACTTTCGGTCGCATAGCGACAGTAAGTCGCCAATGCCCGAGTCTCGCCCCCCGCGCGAGCCCGGCCGAGACCCTCGGCAGCGGCCGAGGGTGCGCAGCTTCTGGCGGTAGACCTGCATCGAGGAGTGCGCCATGTCGCCGTGGGTCTGACTGCGCAGGCTCTGCACTCGCTCGTGGTGATAGGGGGAGCTGAGGCTCTCGGCGTGGCCGATCACGTTGCGGACGCCGATGTCGAAGCGGCAGCGCAGGTACTGGGTCAGCCGCAGGGAGGCACGCAGCTGGCGGCGGTCGCCGAGCAGGTCGCCGTCGCCGTAGCCCGCGTGCTCGATCCCGATCGCGGTCCAGTTGAGGCCAACCGTGTGGCGGCAGCGAGTGCGCAGGTTGACGAGGCGGAAGATCTTCCCGGCCGGAGAGATCACGTAATGGGAGCAGACGTTGGGCAGCTCGCCGAGCTCGACGTCGGGATTGTCCGGGGCGAAGGTGTTGTAGACGGCGGCCGCGGTCGCCGTCTGGGACATGTGCTCGACGATCACCTTCGGGTCGCGCAGGCGCCAGCGGTGTTGGCCATAATGGCGCTGGGAGTAGTCGGCCATCTCGCGCTTGCGTTTCGGCCCGAAGGGAATCGGCCACGGAGTCGAGGAGGGGGGTGCGGCCGAGCTGATCTGCGCCGTCGGCGAGGCCGCGGCCGGCCCGACCGCGGCGACCACGGCGAGGCACAGCACGGCCGCGGTCGCGGCGGCGATCGCGGCTTTGGGGAGGGGCCTCACTGGCGCGGATGCTACGGGTAGGCTGGGCGCATGGCGAAACCGAGCGAGCCGATGAAGGCAAAGCTCGGCGATCGGCCCTTCAGCGACCCCGACTGGGTCTTCGAGCGCAAGCTCGACGGCATCCGTGCGATCGCCCGCCGCGAAAGCGCCGCGGTCAGCCTCACCTCGCGCACCGGCAACGACCTCTCGCCGTCCTACCCGGAGCTGATCGAGGCGCTCGCCGCCGAGCCCGCCGACGACTTCGTCGCCGACGGCGAGATCGTCGCCTTCGAGGGCTCGCAGACCAGCTTCGCCAAGCTCCAGGGCCGGATGCACGTCAAGGATCCGCGGCTGGCGCGGCTGACCGGGATCCCGGTCTTCCTCTACCTCTTCGACCTGCTCCGCTTCGACGGGCACGACCTCACCGAGCTGCCCCTGCGAGCCCGCAAGGGTGCCCTGCGCCGGGCCTTCTCCTTCCACGGCCCGGTCCGCTACACCCCGCACCGCAACGAGCACGGCGAGCGCTTCTTCCGCGAGGCCTGCGAAAAGGGGTGGGAGGGACTGATCGCCAAGCGCGCCGACAGCCCCTACACCCACGCCCGCAGCGGCAACTGGGTCAAGCTCAAGTGCGGTCGCGAGCAGGAGCTGGTGATCGGCGGCTTCACGCCGCCGCGGGGCTCACGCCAGCATTTCGGGGCGCTGCTCGTCGGCTGCTACGAGGACGGCGAGCTGCGCTACGCCGGCAAAGTCGGGACCGGGTTCGACCAGCGCACCCTCGCCGGCCTCGGCGCCCGCTTGGAGGCGCTGGAGATCCCGGCGCCGCCGTTCGCCGGCGGCGAGCTGCCGCGCCAGGCCCGCTGGGTGCGCCCCGAGCTGGTCGGGCAGTTCGCCTTCTCGGAGTGGACCCGGGACGGCAAGCTGCGCCACCCCAGCTTTCTCGGTCTGCGCGAGGACAAGCCGGCGCGCGAGGTGGTGCGGGAGCGACCGGAAGCTTGAGCGCCCCGCTCAGGCGGCGAGCAACTGCAGCGACTCGGGGTCGGAGACGGGGATGAAGTTGGCGACCGAGAGCACGACCACGCAGGCTTCGCACTCGCAGACGGCTTCCTCGACTTCGTTGAGGTCCTCGACGAGAACCTCGAAGTCCTCCGCGCACTCGGGATCCGAACAGGTCACCTGGATCAGCCACATGGCCCCATCGTGAGGACTGGCTCGGACGTCTAGCCGAGGGCGATCTTGGCTGCCTTGGTCTGCAGCTGCTCGACCTCGGTCCGCTGGCGGTCGGCGCGCTCGGCGAGGGCGGCGAAGTCGGTGCCCGGGACCCGCGCCGAGACCGCCGCCTCCAGAACTCCCCAAAGCCTCGCCTTGCCGCTGATCCCGACGTAGAGCCCTTCCAGCTCGATCAACCGGCTCAGCGGCGAGTACCCACGCAGGTGTCCGTTCGGCTTCAGGCGCCCCACCTTCTCGGCGAACCAGGCGCCGACCGGCTTCAGCCGGTCGCGCCCGACGTCGAGCTCGTCCATCACCGCTTCCAAGGTTGCTTTGTCGGCGGCGATTTCGTCGCGGATCCGCTCCAGGGCCGGGCCGAACTCCCGCTCGTCTCGGTTGCTGGCGGCCGCCCGCTTCGCCAGCTCCAGCCCGACGGTGGACCCGGCCAGGTGATCGTTCAAGTAGATGGGGAGGTAACGCTCAGGAATGGGGTCCCTTTCGTGGGTGTCTGGTCGCGTGCGCGGCTCGCTGACGAGGTACCCGCGGCCGCCGCCCGGTGAACCTCGGGCAAACCGGGTACGGGGCTGCCGTGGCAGCGACGAAGATCACCCCGTATCGCAACGGCCCCTACCTCGTTCGAGGCGAGTTCACGATCTGCGACCAGGACGGCAACGAGATCGAGAGCAAGCGCCCTGTGGTCGCTCTCTGCCGCTGCGGCAAGTCGCAGATCCGACCCTTTTGCGACGGGACCCACAAGACGATTGGCTTCCGTTCTGACAGCGAGGCCGAGGTCAGCTAGAGCGGCTTGCGCAGCGAGCTGTCGCCGCGCTCCCAGGCCTCGAGCAGGTGGCCGCCAAGGCGGTTCTCCAGCAAGAGCAGCGCGCGGGCGCCAAAGAGGATGTCGGCGGCGAGCTCGGGTTCGGCCCGGGCGAGGCCACCGGCCATGTCGTAGGCGGCGATGTTCTCGTGCACGGCGTCGGCCTCGACGTGCTCGTCGTAGAAGTCGGTCGTTTCGGGTCCGCAGCCCAGGCGGCGCAGGGCGTTGCCATAGCGGCGGTTGGGTCGGGCCGAGGTCATCTCGAACATCGCCAGGTGCCCGACGCTCGCGCCACGGCGGGACCGGTGCAGGCCGAACCCGCTCATCAGGTTGACGGTGGCGAGGGTGAGGCCGGGGATGCGGTCGAGGTAGGCGTTCTCGCGATCGTCCAGTCCGAGCTCCCGCATCGTCTTCGCGAACAGCGCCGAGTGCATCCGCTCGGCCCGGCCGCCGCCGTACTCGTCGTGCTGGACCTCCAACAACGCGGCCTTCACGGCGCCGGTTAGGCGCGGGATCGCCCACGAGTGCGGGTCGGCCTCCTTCAGCTGGTAGGGGGAGCGGTGGACCACGAACTCGCGGAACTGGTCGAGGTCGGCCGCCACCTCGATGAACTTCGAGAGCGAGGGCCCGTCGTCTTCGGCCTCGAGCTGGAAGAGGGCGTCGCCGACCTGGCGCGGGTCCACGGGTCCCGCCGGCAACTCGCTTTCGAGGGCGCCGAAGAAGACCCGCTCCAACCGTGCCCGCAATCCCAGCAACGCCGGATTCCACTCCCAGGCGGGGTGGACGCCGGGGAACGAGCGGTAGTGGAGCTCGTAGGAGATGTAGAGCGCCAGCTGCAGATCGTCGTCAACGAGCGGTTCGGCGACCGAGTCGGTGACCTCGTCGGCGACCGCGGCCAGCCGCGGTGCGGTCGGCGCGGGCGGCGCCGCGAGCAGGCTCGCCAGCAGCTCGCTGAGCGGGCCGACGGCGGCGATCGGGATCGAGCTAACTCGCTGCTGGTCGACCGTGCCCACCCCCGCTTGGTCCCCTCTAACCGGTCCGGCCAAACTCGGCGGCCGCGTTTTGTGCCGCGACGGCAGGGGTAGCCGAGGGGCAACCGACGGGACCACGAGGAGCTGAGGAAAAAGATGATGTTCGAGAAGTTGCGGGGAAAGAGGATCGCCTTCCTGACCGCCAACGAGGGGGTCGAGCAGGTCGAGCTGACCGAGCCGCTGGAAGCGCTCCGCGGTTGCGGTGCCGAGGCCGAGCTGCTGGCGCCCGAGGCCGGCGAGATCCAGGCCTTCAACCACCTCGACAAGGGCGAGCGGTTTCCGGTCGACCGCACCATCGCGGAGGCCGATGCGAGCGAGTACGACGGTCTCGTGCTGCCCGGCGGCGTCGCCAACCCCGACCAGCTGCGCACCAGCGAGGACGCGCTCGAGTTCGTGCGCGAGATCTTTGCCGCCGGCAAGCCGGTCGGCGTGATCTGCCACGGCCCCTGGACCCTGCTGGAGGCCGGCGTGCTCGACGGTCGCACCCTGACCTCCTGGCCGAGCCTGCAGACCGATCTCCGCAACGCCGGCGCCGAGTGGGTCGACGAGGAGGTCCATGTCGACAACGGCCTCGTCTCCAGTCGCAAACCCGACGATCTCGACGCCTTCAAGGCAAAGCTCATCGAGGAGCTCGCCGAGGGCGTTCACGACGGCCAGCGAGCCGGGATCGGCGGCTGAGCGGCGGCGCTCAGACCAGGCGGAGGAAGGCGGCGGCGCTGAGGTCGGCGATCGACTCGACGACCAGCGCGGCGACTATCTGGTCGCCGCCCATGCCGATGTGGCGGTGCACTCGCCACACGGCCACCGAGTGCCCGTGACCGCGCAGGGCCCGGTGCCAGGCGATTGCGTGGTGGTAGTTGGTGTCGACGAGGGTGCCGTCGATGTCGAGGATCGCGGTCGGTCGCATCCGCCCTGGCTACCCGGTGTGTCGAGTGCCGCAAACGGGTAGCGGGCAGCCATGTCAATCAAACAGAAGGTCGCCCGCAAGGCGGTCAAGAAGACGGCGAAGCACACCGCTCGCGGGACTGCTTCGAAACTGAAGCGCGACCCGATGCGCTCGACGACCCTGCTCGGCCTCGGTGCCGTCGTCGGCGCGCTTGCCGGTTGGCTGCTGGGTCGTTCGACCGGCAGCTCGGACCCGGCGCCGGTCTGATGAGCACGGGCGCGGAGGAGCGGGAGGGGGAAGGCCTCGCTCGCGAGGAGGCGGACGCCGCGGCCGCGGAAGCGGCTGAGATCGGCGGCAAGGTCCCGCCCGACAGCGACGACCCCGCCGAGCAGCCGCTGATCGAGGCCGGCGAGGGGGAGTCCGAGGGCTTCGAGCTGGCCGAGAAGGACCTGGTGGACATCGCCAGTCACGGCGACGAACACCGCTTCCCCGACAGTGTCCCGCCGCCGCCCGAGGAGCCCCAGCAGGCCGAATACGGGGAGGCCGACGAGCCGATCCCCGCGGACGAGTGAGCCCGGGAGAGCCCATGCCGCACCGACTGCTGGCAATCGTCACCGACGGGATCGAGGGTCCCGAGCCGATCGAGGAGATCCGTCGTGCCGGCAACGGCGGCGGCGTCGAGCTGCGGGTCGTGGTCCCGGCGGTCGAGGCGAACGCGCTGCGCCACACCCTCGGCGACATCGACGAGCCGCGGGCCGAGGCCGAGGAGCGGCTACGGCGGGTCTTGGCAACGCTCCGAGAGAGCGGCATCGAGGCAGTCGGAGAGGTCGGGGACCCCGACCCGGTGCAGGCCGCCCAGGACGCGCTGCTGAAGGCGCCCGCCGACGAGGTGCTGATCTTCGAGCACGAGGCGGCGCAGGCGCGCTGGTTCGAGGACGGCCTGTTCGAGAAGGCGCAGGCGGGCATCGACCCGCCGCTGCGGATGGTCTCCCTGCGCGGTGACGATGCCGGCCGCGAGCACGTGGTCGAGGTCGAGACCGCCGGCCGGGGCACGGTTGACCCGGTCGAGGCCACCGACTTCGGCGCCGCCTACGGTGCCGGCGTCTCGCGACCCGATTTCGTCGGGATGGTGATGGGGATCGTCGGCACCATCGCCACCGCCATCCTCGCCGCCGCGGTCTTCGCCAAGAGCGGCAACACGACCGGTGCGCAGGCGGCCGCGGTCCTGATCGCGATCGGCATCGCCCTGGTCAACATGGCCCACGTGGTCGGGCTGCTACTTATGGACAGCGTCCGCTATCACGGCGGCTTCGCGAAGTTCTTCCGTTCGCTGGCCATCTTCGGCACCCCGGTGGCGGTCCTGGCCAATCTGTTGCTCCTGCTCTTCGCCTAGAAAGGCCCACTATGAACAAGCGCACGCTCGGCTCGGCCGGGCTCGAGGTATCGGCCGAGGGGCTCGGCTGCATGGGAATGTCCGAGTTCTACGGTCGCGCCGACGAGGCCGAGGCCCGCTCGGTCGTCAACCGCGCCCTCGACCTCGGAGTCAGCTTCCTCGACACCGCCGACATGTACGGCCCTTTCACCAACGAGAAGCTGGTCGGCGAGGCGATCGCCGGCCGCCGCGAGGAGGTGGTGCTGGCGACCAAGTTCGGCAACGTCCGCGGCGAGAACGGCGAGCGACTCGGCATCCGCGGCGACGCCGAGTACGTGCGCCAGTGCTGCGAGGACTCACTGCGCCGGCTCGGCGTCGAGCGGATCGACCTCTACTACCAGCACCGGGTCGACCCGAAGGTGCCGATCGAGGAGACGGTCGGGGCGATGGCCGAGCTGGTCACCGCCGGCAAGGTCGCCCACCTCGGTCTCTCCGAGGCGGCGCCGGAGACGATCCGCCGCGCCCACGCGACCCACCCGATCGCGGCGCTGCAGACCGAGTACTCGCTCTGGAGCCGCGACCCCGAGGACGAGATCCTGCCCACCGTGCGTGAGCTCGGGATCGGCTTCGTCGCCTACAGCCCGCTCGGCCGTGGCTTCCTCACCGGCCGGATCCGCAGCGTCGACGACCTCGACCCCGACGACTTCCGCCGCCTCAGCCCGCGCTTCCAGGGGGAGAACTTCGCCCGCAACCTGGAGCTCGTCGCCAAGGTCGAGGAGATCGCCGCCGAGAAGGGCGTCAGCCCCGGTCAGCTCGCCCTCGCCTGGGTGCTCGCCCAGGGCGAGGACGTGGTCCCGATCCCCGGCACCAAGCGCCTCGCCTACCTGGAGGAGAACGTCGCCGCCGCCGCGGTCGAGCTCAGCCCCGAGGAGCTGGCCCGGATCGACGCCGCCGCCCCGGCTGGCGCCGCCGCCGGCGAGCGCTACGCCGACATGTCGCCGGTCAACCTCTAGGAGGGATCGGCGAAACCCCCGCCCGCGCCCGGCGGCTGCGGACACGGCGGCGCTCGCCGGATCGCCAGACCCGGGTTTCCCCGATCCTCCTAGGCGCCGCCGACGACGACCGGGTGTTCGCCGGTCTCGACCCGCAGCTGACTGCGCAGCGCCTCCAGCACCTCCTCGGCCAGCTGCGAGCCGTCCTCGGGTCGCAGCGGCGTCGCGTTGACGCGGAGGACGACGCCGTCGGCGTCGAGTTCCTCGAGCGAGACGCTGGGCCGGTAGCGGGTCGGCACCGTGATCTCGCGCAGCAGGCGCTGCTCGACCCGCTGCGGGCTGGCCTCGGTTGGGAAGCGAGCGCGGACGTCGACCTTGTCGGGCTCGCGCAGCGGCACGACGACGAGTTGGAGCAGGACGTTGTTGGGGACGAGCAGGCGGTCGGCCCCCTGGGTCAGCGTCGTGTAGAAGAGCCCGAGCGAGGTGACCGTGCCCTCGAGTGAGCCGGCGAGGGCGCCGCCGACCAGGCGCACGCGTTCGCCAACCCGGAACGGGCGCGTCGTCTGCAGCACGACACCGGCGAAGATCCCGCCCAGCGACTGCTGCGCGGCGAGGCCGAGCAGGACCGCGGTGAAGGCGCCGCCGACAGCCAGGGCGCCGGCGTTGACGCCGGCGATTCGCAGGGCCACGATCACCACGGCAACCATCGCCACCAGTCGGATCACGAAGCCGGCGGTGCCGGCCGTGGCCGGGTCCAGGCGCCGGTAGAGGCGCGGCGTGAGGCCGCTGGCGAGCCAGTGGGTCGCGGCCGAGCCGGCGATCACGAGCATGACGACGGTTCCGATCCGGATCCAATGCCCGTAGCCGGGCGCGATCTGCGCCCGCCGGTCGTATACGAGCAGGGTGGCGGCGATCACCAGCAGTGCCACCAACAGCCCGCCCAGCGCCCGCTTGGAGAAGCGCGGGGTCAGCTCGTCGCCGAGGCCCAGCGCGTGCCAGGTGTGGCTGCGGGTCTCGAACAGCTCGCGCGGAAGTTTCGGTCGGCGGGGTGCGGGCATCAAGATCAGATACCCGGCCGACGGCTGCCTATGCGGTCGGAAGGCGCTCTGTGCGCTTACTCACGCAGCGCCGCCAGCCCGTCCTCGCGGCTGGCGTGGACCGGGATCGACTGGTCGAGCCCGCTGACGTCGAGCACGCGCCGGACCTGATCGCGGTCGGTGCAGATGACGAGCCGGCCACCCGGGCCGGAGTTGCCGTCGCCGCCGAGACGCTGCCAGGCCCGCACGATCAGGGCGATTCCGGTCGAGTCGATGAACTCGCATTCGGAGAGGTCGATCAGAACCGACGCCCGGCCGTCGTCGAGCGCAGCGTCCAACGGTCCCTGCAGATCGGGGGCGGTGCTGAGGTCGAGCTCGCCACGAACAGCGACGATTCGGACCCCGTCGACCTCCGCGGAAGACGTCTCGAAGGGGGCGGGTTGCACGCGACCGATGCTACAACAGCGGACCCGACCGGTTCTACTTTCCGATCCTGTTTGCCCCTCATCGGGCAGGGGTACACGATGGCCCAGGCAGCGGTCCAAGCTATGCTCGGCCCCGAAATTCGATCGGGCCAAAGAGCCCGGGGATTGGAATGCGTGAAGACTAAGACTGACGACCAACCCGGGCTGCGAATGTCTTTGCCGGCACGGGCTGAGAACGTCGCGGTGGTCCGTCACGCCCTCGCGGGTTTCGGCGAGCGCCTGGGGATGGACGGCCCGTCCATCGCCGACCTCAAGACCGTCGTCACCGAGGCGGCGATGAACGTCGTCGTCCACGCCTATCCGGAGAACGAAAAGGGCGCGCTGGCGGTCGAGGCCTACGGCGAGCACGACGGGCTGACGGTGGTGGTGCGCGACTTCGGGATGGGCATCCGTCCCCGGCCGGACGTCGAGCGCCCGAGCCTGCGGATCGGGTTGACCTTGATCGCCGCCCTCTCGGCCAGCTTCGAGATCAGCGGCGGCATCGACCGTGGCACCGAGATCCGCATGCACATGCCGCTCCAGGCCGCCGCCGTCCCTGCCGACGAGGCGCCGGTCCAGCCGCTGGGGGCCCCGCAGGAGGCGACCGAGGTCAAGGTCGGCCCGCCGGAGCTGGTCGGTCCGGTCCTCGGCCGCGTGCTCGGCGCGCTCGCGGCGCGCCACGAAATTACCGTCGACCGCCTCGCCGACACGATGCTGCTCAGCGACGCGATCTCCGCCGCCGCTCCCCAGGGCTTCAGCGACGGCCACGTCGAGCTGACCATCGCCGACCGCGACGAAGGCGTCGAGCTGCGGGTCGGGCCGATGAACGAGGGGGGAGCCGAGCGCCTGCGCCGGGGGCTCGACGTCCCCGCGGTCGGATCGCTGGAGGCGCTGGCCGACGAGCTGCGCGTCGAGCAGGGCGCAGAGGGCGAGTTCCTCGTCGTCGCGATCGACGCCCTCAGCGCCTGAGCCGGCCTACTCGGCCGCGGTGGAGCCTTCGGCTTCGCGGTTCTGTTCGGCGACCTCTTCGCGGATCCGCTCCAGGGTTCGCCGCAGGATCCGCGAGACGTGCATCTGCGAGTGGCCGATCTTCTCGGCAATCTGCGACTGGGTCATGTCCTCGACGAAGCGCAGCTGCAGGACCAGCCGTTCGCGCTCGTCGAGGTGGGGGAGGACCCCCTCCAAGGCCAGTTTGTCCTCGATCAGCTCGTAGCCGGCGTCCTCGTCGCCGACCCACTCCGAGGCAGGCGATTCGTCCTCCTCGCTGCCGACCGGCCGGTCGAGCGAGAGCGGGCGCCGGTTGTGGTTTGCCTCCAGCACCTCGAGCACGTCGGCGGGGTCGACCTCGAGTCGGCTCGCGATCTCACCGACCGAGGGCGAGCGCTGCAGCTGCACGGTCAGCTCGGTGATCGCCTTGTCGACTTCGGCCATGCGGTCGTGCAGGCCGCGTGGCACGCGCACGGTCCAGACGCGGTCGCGGAAGTGACGTTTGAGTTCGCCGAGGATGGTCGGCGAGGCGAAGGCCGTGAACGGCGTTCCGCGGGCCGGGTCGAAGCGGTCGATCGCGTTGACGAGGCCGAGGCTGGCCACCTGCAGGAGGTCGTCGAATGACTCGCTCGCACCGCGGTAGCGCAGCGCCAGGCTCTTCGCGAACGGCAGGTAGCGGCGCACCAGCTCCTCGCGGATCATCGGGTCGCGGCTCTCGCCGAAGCGACGCCAAAGCTCCTTCTCGCTGACCAGCCCGTCGGTCGCGTGGGCGCCGGCCGTTTGCTGCTCGGGTTGGGTCTGGTCTTTTCGGGCTGCCATCGGTCTCTCGCGCGCCGGCTTGGGATTACCGGCGCCGCCCAGAGGGCGTTCGGATCGAGGCCGTGCAGCGCCCGGGGCCAGATCGGCCACCGTGTCCCACACGATAGCGGGGGAGGGCCGTACGTCACCATCACTCCCTTGCGCACCTTCGTGGTCTCCCTCGCTATCGCCCTCTTGGCGGCCCTGACCGTGAGCAGCGTCGCCGGCGCCCGCTGGCAGCCACGGCCGACCACCGCTCCCTGGCAGTGGCAGCTGCAGGGCAAGCTCGACCTCAGCGTGGCGGCGCCGATCTACGACGTCGACGGCTTTGAGACGAGTGCCGCCCAGGTGCGGGCGCTACACCGCCGCGGCCGCAAGGTCGTCTGCTACCTCGACGTCGGCAGCTGGGAGAGCTACCGCCCCGACGCCGGCGCCTTCCCGCGCTCGGTGATCGGACGCCGCTACGACGGCTTCCCGGACGAGCGCTGGCTCGACGTCAGCCGCTTCGAGCTGTTTGCGGCGCCGCTGAAGGAGCGGATCGGACTCTGCGCCCGCAAGGGGTTCGACGCGGTCGAGCCCGACAACCTCGCCGGCTGGGAACCTGAAAACAGGACCGGCTTCGAGATCACCCGCGCCGACCAGCTCCGCTTCAACCGCTGGATCGCGCGCCAGGTCCATCGCCGCGGCATGGCGGTGGCTCTGAAGAACGACGGCCGCCAGGCAAAGCAGCTGGTCGGCCAGTTCGATTTCGCCGTCGTCGAGGAGTGCTTCCAGTACGAGGAATGCGGCTACTACGAGGTTTTCGTCGAACAGGACAAGGCGGTGCTGGCCGCCGAGTACGAGCTGCCCACCGCGGCCTTCTGCGCCGCGGCGGGCGATCTCGGCTTCAGCGCCGTCCGCAAGTCCTACGACCTCTTGGCCAGGCCCTGGCTTCCGTGTGAAACGGCCACCAGCGGGTAGGCTCGTGCCATGGGATTCGACCAGTACCACGAGCCCCCCGAGGAGCTCTCCCCCGAGGCTCGCACCTACGCCCGGATCTGCGTTTCGCTGACCGAGGAGGCGGAGGCGATCGGGTGGTACCAGCAGCGGCTGGCGCTGGAGCCCGACCCCGACGCGCGGGCGATCATGGAAGACGCGCAGGGGGAGGAGTTCAAGCACTTCGCGATGGACCTCGAGTTTCTCTTGCGCCGAACTCCCCGCTGGCGCCAGATCGCCGCCGGCGTGCTGTTCCGCGACGGCGACATCGTCGAGCACGGTGAGGCCGCCGAGGCGGGGTCGGAGGACGTCGGCAGCGGCGCGGCGGGCGGCGAGGACGCCGCCTCGTCCGACGGCTCACTGGGAATCGGCAGTTTGAAAGGGGAGTCGCAATGAACCACCTTCTGCGCCAGCTCGCGCCGGTTTCCGACGGCGGCTGGAAGCTGCTCGACGCCGAGGCCCGCGAGCGCCTCACCGGCCCCCTGGCCGCGCGCCGCCTGGTCGACTTCTCCGGCCCCCACGGCTGGGAGCACTCGGCCACCAATCTCGGTCGCACCGAGCCGGTGGCGCCCCCCAACGGCGAGGGCGTCAGCGCCCTGCGGCGGCGGGTCCTGCCGCTGGCCGAGCTGCGCGCCGACTTCGCGATCTCCCGCTCCGAGCTGCGCGACGACGACCGCGGCGCCGTCGACGCCGACCTCGCCGCGCTTGACGAGGCGGCCCGGCAGATCGCCCTGGCCGAGAACGTCGCGGTGTTCCACGGCTGGGAGCCGGCGGGGATCGGCGGCATCGCCACCTCCTCGCCCTTCGACCCCGAGCCGCTGGAGAAAGACGCCGATGCCTACCCGCGCTGCGTCGCCCGCGCCGTGGAGTCGATTCGGCGCGCCGGCGTCGAGGGGCCCTACGGGCTGGCGCTCGGGCCCGAGGAGTACACGCTGGTG
>JBFXEM010000012.1:0-14859 GCA_050180135.1 Solirubrobacterales bacterium
CTTGCTGGAGGTCACGGTCGATCTCGACGCTCGGGGCGGGCCACTCGAGCGAGTCGCCGGGGCGTCCTTCGGAGACCTCGTCGAGCCACGGCGTGGCCGTGATCCGGATCTCGTCTTCCGCCGGGATCGGCTCCATGATGCGGGTTTCCTGCATATCGTCCTCCTCGGTTGAGTCGATCTCCGGCAGCCGGTGTTCGATCCGGATCTCGGCCGGCCCGGGGACGAGAACTCGCGGCTGCACGTCCTCGGGCTCGGGCACCTCGATCGGCTCGGGGTCGGGGAAGTCGTTGATCTCGGCGACGGCGATCTCCGCGTCGCCCTCGGCCAGGCCGCTGACGATCAGGCTCTCGTCGGCGGTGCCGATCAGGTCGCTGCCGAGCTCGCCGAGGGCGGCCTTGCGCAGCATCCGGCGGGCGCTCTCCTCGGTCCAAGCGGCGATCTCGGTGGCGCCTACCAGCATCCGGCCGTTCATCATCTCCCGCTCCAGCAGGAGCACCTCCTCGACCTTCTCGCGCGCCTCGATCCGGTCCATCGACTCGTCGGCGATCAGGGCGGCGGCGCGCATCGGCAGCGAGGCGCCGACCGGCCCGTGGCCCTCGAGCACGGCGCGCAGCGCCAGCAGGTGGTCGCTCAGACCCTCGAGCGCGCTCTCGCGCTCGCAGCCCATCTCGAAGCGGCCGACCGCCCAGACGAGCGCGCCGTCGGGGTCGGGACGCGCCTCCAGGGCGCGGGCAAACTCTGTTAGCTCCTCGGCCTCGCCCTCGCTGAGCCGGTAGCCGCCGGGGCGGGTGGCCGGGGCGCCGGTGGCGACGCGGCGCCAGTTGTCGGCGCCGGTCGGAGCGAAGGCGTAGGGGCCGAGGCCGACGCCGCCGCCCTTGAACATCCGCATCACGCTGATCAGCTCGCGCAGCTGGTTGAGGGCTTCGTCGGTGCCGCCGTCGGGATCCTGCTCGGCGACGGCGAGGAACTGCGGCTCCCAGGCCGCCCGTCCCATGCCCTCGCTGCGCATCGCGTCGACCGGCGCCTCGATCGAGTCGGCGCGGACGACGCGCACGCCGTGGGGCAGCTGCATCCGGGCCACCGACATCCGCAGGCCGACGATCGGGACGATCAGCACGTCCGCGTCGTCGGCCTCGCGAGCCTCGGCGTCGAGCGAGGCAAGCGCCTCCTCGAGCCGCTGGCGGTCCAGCGCAAACCCCGTCGATCCCTCCCAGAGATCGACGAAGAAGACGGTCAACATGCGCTCGGCCCGCTCGCCGGGATCGGCGGCCACGAGCTCGCCGCGTGCCTCCAGGTACGCGGCGGCGACGCCGGCCTCGACCGCGGCCTCGCGGGCGGCGGCGAAGCTCGGCAGCGAGCGCAGCTCGTCGGCGTGGTCTTCGACGTAGCGGCCGGTCATCGGCACGTAGCTGTAGAAGGCCGACTCCTCCCCGTCGGAGGCGCCGACGTCGAACGGAATCTCCTCGCCACCAGCGACCATCGAACTGAATCGGGTCGCGGTCTCGGTGGCGAGGCGTTTCAGGGCTTCGTTGAGCAGGAAATCACGCACGGCTCAGGCTTCCGCCCCGGGGCCCGCGCTCCTGCGCCTGCACGGACGCTTGCAGGACCGCTGAAGTGGACGCCTGTACTAGACGGCGGCGGGCGCCGGATCAGCTGCTTCGCTGCCGGAGAGCCACCGGGTTCCGTACTGGCGCATGTCTTCGACCAGCGGCACCAGGGCCTCGCCCTTGCGGGTCAGGGCGTACTCGACCCGCGGCGGAACCTCGGGATAGGTGTGGCGCTCGACGATCCCCTCCTCCTCCAGCGCCCGCAGGCGCAGCGAGAGGGTGCGGGGGCTGATTCCCTCCAGAGAGCGCTCCAGCTCACAAAATCGGCTGTTTCCCGCCGCCAGGTCGCGGATCAGCAACAGCGTCCACTTGCCGCAGACGATCTCCGCGGTGCGGCAGACGGGGCATGTTGAGTTGGTGGCGGCGCTCATCGTCGAATCTCGCGGGATCTGGGATCGACCCTGCTTCAACAAGTGTAGCCACATGGCTTCACTTACTGAAGCATTGGGGAATTCTTGATCCCAGCAGCG
The DNA here is from genome assembly GCA_050180135.1 of Solirubrobacterales bacterium. Classification (GTDB taxonomy): domain Bacteria; phylum Actinomycetota; class Thermoleophilia; order Solirubrobacterales; family 70-9; genus VAYN01. Next base: position 2,078 of record JBFXEM010000012.1, read on the forward strand.
ATTGGGGCTCTCGTGAACTAAAGGGGATGGGACCCCGATCCGATGGGTTCCGGTGAGCAAGACTCCGGAGCCACGCTCGCCCTCCCCGGAGGAGGGCTCCGCGCTGATCGAGGTCCTGGTCAGCGCTCTGATCATCGTCATCGTCGGTGGCGCGATCCTCACCCTGCTGCAGGCGACGGCGCGCTCGGCCGGCGACAGCCGCAACCGCACGATCGCCCAGGCGATCGCCCAGGAAGACCAGTCGCGGCTGCGCTCGATGCGGATCTCCAGCCTCAACCGGCTCAACCAGAACTGGACCGCGAGCGTCGGCGGCAAGAGCTTCGCGGTCAACTCGACCGGCGTCTTCGTCAACAACGCGACCGGAACCCCATCCTGCACCGGCTCCAACACCTCCGCCGACTACGTACGGATCACCTCGACCGTGACCTGGAACGCGATGAACGGGCGCCCGCCGGTCGTGATGCAGAGCATCGTCGCCCCATCCAACGGCTCGCTCAACCCTGGCAACGGCACCCTGACGGTCTCGACGATCAACGCCGCGGGTGGGCCGCTGGCGGGCGTCGGACTCGCCGGGACCGGCCCCGGAACCTTCAACGGCACCACCGACGAGGGTGGCTGCGCCAACTTCGCCGACCTCGCCGCGGGCAACTACACGCTGACCCCGACCGCCGTGGGCCTGGTCGATCCCAACGGCAAAGCTCCGGCTTCGACCACGGTCGGCGTCTCCGCCAGCACCACCTCGACCCGCGTCCTCCAGTACGACAAACCGGGCGCGCTCGAAGTCGACTTCAAATACCGGGTCGGCTCCACGGCGACCTTCGCTCCTTCGAGTGCGAGCGCAATCCAGGTCTTCAACTCGGGCATGTCGACGCCGCTGACGGTTACCGCGCCGGGCGGCAACCCGACGGCAACGATCGCGACGAGCGCGAAACTCTTTCCCTTCACCTCGCCCTACGCGGTCTACGCCGGGACCTGCTCCAGCAACAACCCGAACCCGGAAAGCAAAGCCGAAGCGCCCGGGGCCCCGGCGGTCGCCAGCATCCTCGTCCCGCCGGGAGCGAGTACCGCGCCACTGCCCAAGGGCACGATCCAGCTGCCGGCGCTGAACGTGACCGTCAAACGGAACGGCGCCCTGCTGGCCGGCGCCAAGGTGCGCGTCACCGGTAGCTGCTCCTTCGCGCGCAACTACACGACGAACGCCCAGGGAAATCTCAGCGACCCCGGATTGCCGTGGGGTACCTACAACGTCTGCATCTCCGGCCGCAACACCTCCAACAGCATGCGCATGCACACCTTCAGCTCGGTCGCGGTCCAGGATCTGACCAGCGGGACGACGATCACCGCCGACACCAACTTCAGCCCGATGAGCAGCAGCAGCGGGGCGGAATGCTGGTGAGGCTGCGCGAGCGGATATCGCGGCGGCTCGCCGACGAGCGCGGGACGACGATGGTCGAGGTGCTGGTCGCGACCACGACCGGGATCGTCGTGCTCGCGGGGCTGACGGTGGTGATCGTCGTCACCCTCCACAGCAACGCCCGGGTCAGCGCCAGGATCGACGCCACGCAGCGGGCACGGCTGGTGGTGACCAAGGTGATGCAGCAGCTGCACTCGGCCTGCGTGGCGCCGAAACTCGCCCCGATCCAGGCGACCAGCTCGGGCACCATGCTGAAGTTCTTCCACGCCTCCCCCGGCGAAGGCAACGCCGTGGCGCCGTTGCCGACGATGACCGAAATCAGTCTCGCCGGCGGCGTCCTCACCCAGACCGACCGGCGCGCCGTCGGCGGCACCGCCCCGAACTGGACCTGGGCGGGGACGACGACGAGCAAGGAGCTGCTCAGTGGGGTCGCCCCGGTCGCTCCCGCCAGTGGGATCTTCAGCTACTACGCCTCCTCCAACGGCTCGACCACGCCAACCGCGCAGACGACCCCGCTGAGCGCTGCCTCGGCCCTGGAAACGGTCCAGGTACAGGTCTCCCTGAGCGCCAGCCCCGGCACTCCCACCGCTATCAAAGACCCCGGCGCGGCGACGCCGATCCGGGACGGCGTCACCCTGCGCCTGACCCCGCCCTCCTTCAACGAAGCCGCGGTGAGCCTGCCATGCCAGTGAGGCGCGCGAAGGGCGAGGAGGGCTTCACGATGATCATGACGATGATCGGCCTGGCGCTGATCGCGACGCTGGTCCTCGCCGCGGTCACCGCCGTCGGCGGCGAGGTCGGGCTGACCGGCTACGACCTCAGCCAGAAGCGCGCCTACGAGGCGGCGAAGGCGGGGATCAACGATTACGCCTACAACCTGCACCAGGACAACGGCTACTGGTCGCGGTGCACGAACGTACCGGCGCCGAGCGCGGTCAACCAGAAAGGCTCCACCGCCAAACGCCGCGCCGTTCCCGGCAACTCGGGCGCCACCTACGCGCTGGAACTGATCCCGGCGACCGGTCAGAGCACCTGCGACGGCACCAGCCTGGCGACGGCGACCGTCTCGATGCTGGAGTCGCTGGAGCCGTGGAAGGGCACCTTCAGGATCCGCTCGACGGGATTCTCCGGCAACGCCGAGGCCTCGATCACGGCGACCTTCAAGCCGGCGAGCTTCCTCGACTACGTCTACTTCACTCAGCTCGAGACCTCCGACCCCGTCACCTACGGCTCCGAAACCGCGATCAAAGGCGCCTACGAACAGTGCGCGAAAACGATCCAGGAAGGGCGCACGACGAAAAAAATCCCCGGCACGAGCCAGTACTGCCGGACGATCTCCTTCGTCGGCGGCGACCTGATCAAAGGACCGTTGCACACCAACGACGCGCTGGTGGTCTGCCAGGAACCGACCTTCGGCCGCACCGCCAGCGACCCGATCGAGGTCAGCTCGCCGCCGACCGGCTGGTACTCGACCGGCGACGACTACCTGAACGCCAGCTCCAACTGCACCGGCAAACCGAAATTCGTCGGCACCTACCGGACCAACTCGGCGGTGCTGATCCCGCCCACCACCAACTCACAGCTGGCGACGATCGCCGAGCCGCAGTTCCGCTTCAGCAAACAGGTGAAGATCTGCCTCAACGGGGAAAGCATGACCGTCAACACCAGCATCAAATCGGGCTCTCAGTGCAACACCGGGGGCACGGTCCTCTACAGCGGCTCGATCCCTGAAAACGGCGTCGTCTACGTCTCCAGCGGCACCTGCACCGGCGCCTACAGCCCGTTCCTGACCACCTATCCGGAAACGTCGGAATGCGGAAACGTCTACGTCCGCGGCGACTACTCCGGACAGCTGACGATCGCGGCCGAGAACGACATCGTGATCGAAGGCAACCTCAACAGCACCAGCTCCGAAGGGATGCTGGGCCTGATCGCCAACAACTTCATCCGCGTCTACCACCCGGTGAAAATCGCCGAAAACAGCTACAGCCACGAACTCGAATGCAAAGGCAACGAAACCGGGACGCCGACCAACATGGAGATCGACGCGGCGATCCTGGCGATCAACCACTCCTTCATCGTCGACAACTACGACTGCGGCAACTCGCTGGGAACCCTGCACGTGCTCGGCGCGATCTCGCAGAAATACCGCGGCGCGGTCGGCACCACCGGCGGCACCGGCTACATCAAGGACTACGTCTACGACGACCGCCTGCACACGATCACGCCACCCAGCTTCATCGAGCCGGTCCAGTCCGACTGGGTGATCGGCAGGGAGACGATCGACTGATCTCCAGCTTCTTCGAGTTCTAAGTACTTGCAGGACGAAAGTTTCGGGGCGTTTCTGTCGATTCAAGACCGAGACACCTGCCAGGAGGCCCCCGCAGCGCCCATGAAGATCGCGATCAAGAACCCAGAGATCAGGCTTCCGAGCCTGAACCGGCACAAGGAGACCGGCCTCGTCGGTCTCGAGATACAGGCCGGCAGCATCGCCGCGGCCGAACTGCGCGACGATGGCGACGGCGCGGTCGCCGAAGCTGCGGTGCAGCCGCTGCCGACTGCCGCTGTCGATGACGGCGAGATCGTCGACCCCGAGGCCGTCAGCGCGGCCCTGCGCGAGCTCTTCGACTCACACGGTCTGTCCAAGCGAGTGCGGCTGGGGATCGCCAACCAGCGGGTCGTCGTGCGCACGGTTCGCCTGCCGGCGATCGAGGACCCCGACGAGCTCGCCTCTGCGATCCGCTTCTCCGCACAGGAGCAGATCGCGATGCCGCTGGACCAGGCCGTGATCGACCACCGGGTCGTCGGCGGAGTGCCCGAAGGCGATGGACCACCGCAGATCGACGTGATGGTCGTCGCCGCCCGCCGCGACATGATCGCGGCCGCCCTGAAGCCGCTGCGCGACGCCGGCCTCGACCCCGTCGGCGTCGACCTCTCCGCCTTCGGGATGATCCGGGCGCTGGCCGACACCGGCGCCGCGCCTGAGCCCGACGCCGGTGTCGACGGGGCGGCCTTCGGGGATCGGGAGCGCGCGCAGAGCGCCGTCCTCTACTGCAACGTCGGCGACGTCACCAACCTCGCCGTCGCCCGCGGTCGCTCATGCCTCTTCACCCGGGTCTCGCCGGTCGGGCTCGAGGACCTCGCCGCCGGCCTCGCCACGGATACCGGCCTCAGCCATGAACACGCGCGCATGTGGCTCGACTACACCGGCCTGATCCGTCCGCTGGAGGAGATCGAGGGCGATCCGGCAACGCTCGCCAAAGCACGAAGCACTCTGGAGACCGGCGCCGACAACTTGCTCGGTGAGCTGCGGCTCTCGCTCGACTTCTACGGTGCCCAGGAGGCCGCGGTCCCGGTCGAGCGAGTCGTCCTCAGCGGTCCGGGCAGCGCGATCGCCGGTCTCTCCGAGTGGATGGAACCCACCCTGGGGTTGCCGATCGCGGTTGGCCGCCCCGCCGCGCTCGCCGCGCTCGACGACCCCAGCGCCGCCCGCCTCACCCTCCCCTACGGCCTCGCCCTGGAGCAGTAGCGATGCGCCCCGTCAACCTGATCCCAACCGAGGAGCGGCGGGGCGAGCGCCGCCCCCTGCGCGGCGGCCCGCTCGCCTACGTCATCGTCGGCGCCCTCGCCCTGGCGGTGATCGGGGTCGCCGTGCTCGTCGTCACCGGCAACCAGATCTCCGAACGCAAGGCAGACGTCACCCAGCTCGAAAGTGAAACCGCGGCGGTCGAAGCCGAAGCGCAGGCGCTCGCCGCCTACACGCAGTTCCACGGCACCGCCCAGGCCCGAGTCGCCACCGTCTCCAGCCTCGCCGACAGCCGCTTCGACTGGGAGCGGGTGATGCGCGAACTGGCGCTGGTCTTCCCCGACGACGTCTGGCTGACCAACCTGACCGCGACCGCCAGCCCGGCGGTCGCCCCCGAGAACGCGGCCAGCGTCTCGCTGCGCTCCGGCGTGGCCGGACCGGCGCTGGAGATCATCGGCTGCGGCCGCAGCCAGGACGCGGTCGCCGGCTTCGTACAGGTGTTGAAGGACATCGACGGCGTCACCCGGGTCGGCCTGCAGGGCAGCTCGCTGGGTGAGACGTCGGGGGGCGGCGGCTCGAGCGCCGCCTCGACCTGCCAGACGCGCGGCTTCATCGCCCAGTTCCAGCTGGTCGTCGGCTTCGACGCGGCGCCGGTCAGCGCCGAAGCGAGCAGCGGCGAAGTCGCGGTGCAAGCCGCGCCGCCGGCCGCAGAAGAAGCAGCGGAAGGAGAGGGCTGAGATGGCCTCCGCCAACCGGACCATCGTCGCCATCCTCGTCGTAGCCGCGCTCGCGATCGGCTTCTGGATGCTGCTGCTCGGGCCCAAGCGGGAGGAAGCCAACGAACTCGGCACCCAGGTAGAAGCGCTCGAGCTGACGCTGAGCGAAGCGCAGAGCAACCTGGCGGCGGCGGAAGCCGCCAAGCGCGAGTTCCCGGCCGACTACCGGCAGTTGGTCGTGCTCGGCCAGGCGGTCCCCGAGGGCGACGAAACCTCCTCTCTGCTGGTCGAGCTCAATCAGATGGCAGACGGCACCGAACTCGATTTCGACAGCTTCGTCCTAAGCGGCAGCGGCGAAACCGCGCCGGTCGCGCCCACCCCGGCGCCGACGCCCACGCCGGCGCCCGAAGCGGGCGGCGAAAGCAGCGCCGTGCCGGCCGCGGCCACCGTTCCCCCGACCGAGGCAGCGGCGGCGCTGCTGCCACTCGGCGCCACCGTCGGTCCGGCCGGGCTGGCGGTGATGCCCTACAACCTCAGCTTCCGAGGCGACTTCTTCCAGGTAGCCGACTTCATCGCCAAGCTCGACTCCCTGGTCAAGACCACGAACGCGAGGGTGATGGTCGACGGCAGGCTGATGACCATCGGCGGCTTCTCCCTCAGCGCCGATCCGGTGCGCGGCTTTCCCGACCTCAACGCCAACTTCGCGGTGACCACCTACGTGACGCCGCCCACCGAAGGCGTGACGGCGGGGGCGACGCCGAGTGCTCCGGCCACGCCCGCCGCCGCAGAAGCGGCGCCCGCCGGTAGCGCCGACGCCGAAACGAGCCAGACGGTGAGCGAGCGATGAACCCGCTGAAGAAGGGTCCCGAGATCAAGATGCCGCGTCTGAAGGTGCCGGACTTCCTCGTCGACCTCTACTACGACCTGCACGACCGGCACCTGCTGCCGCTGGCGGGGCTGCTGATCGTTGCCCTGATCGCCGTCCCCTTCCTGCTCGGCGGTGGCGCCGACGGCGAAGGCGGGGAAGCCGGGAGCGGCGGCGATGGCGGCGCCAGCGCCAGCAGTGCCGGCTTCGACCGCAGCGGCGCCCTCGTCGCCGAGGTCCACCCCGGCCTGCGCGACTACCGCCGCCGACTCGACGACCTCGAAGCCAAGGACCCGTTCCGCCAGCAATTCGAGGAGGCCGAAGAAGGCGCGGGGGAAGGCGGCGAGGAAGCTTCCGCGGGCGGTTCCACCACCACGACCGAATACACCACCGAATCGACCGAATACTCGGCGGGATCGACCGAAACCTCGACCGGGTCGAGCGGCAAAGACCCGGGCAACACCGCGGGCGAGCTGACCTACTTCTCCTACGCGATCGACGTTCGGGTCCTCGCCGGCGGTTCCGGCAAGGCGACCGTGCGGCGCAACCTGCCGGAGCTGACGATGCTGCCAAGCCGTGACACGCCGGCGATCGTCTACATGGGCTCCACCCGCGACGGCAAGAAGGCGGTGATGACCGTCTCCTCCGACGTGCAGGCGATCTACGGCGACGCCAAGTGCGTGCTCGGCTCGGAGACCTGTCAGCTGCTGGCGATGGAAACGGGCGTGCCCGAGACCTTCGTCTACGGCGGTGCCGGCAAGACCTACAAGATCGAACTGCTGAAGATCCACCTGGTCACCACGGACAAGCTGAACAAGGCCCCGCTCGGCAAGCCTAAGCAGGGCAAGAAGAAGTAGCTCAGACGGCGATCAGGGCGACTTTCTCGCCAGGGCCGAGCAAAGCCCGGATGTCCTCGGCGTCGGAGGTCGCGACCACCGCCTGCCTTTCCAGGGCGCAGCAAACGACGTGACAGTCGGCGACGTCCAGGCCACCTCGCGCACCGAGTCGGCTCCCCACCTCCATGGCCCGGCGCTCGTCCAGCGAATCGACGCTACTCGAGGCGATCAGCCTCTCCAGGGTCGCCGCCCGCGGCCCCCCACGCCACGCTCGAGCGAGCACGGTGGCGGGAATCCGAATCTCGCATCCGCACTCCCGTGCGGCCTCGAGCACGATCGCTAGGGGCCGGGTTCCGCGCTCGAGCGCGATCAACGCTCCGGCGTCGAGGACGAGATCTCCCTGAATGCCCTCGCCAGTTCCTTCCGCCCCCATGCCATCTCCTCCTCGGTGATCGGGCCGAACTCCTCCTGCCACATCTCCAAAGCCTCACGAAGGGCCTCCGAACGGCGCCGGGCCAGCAGCGCGCGTTCCACGGCGGCAGAGAGGTTCGGGGCGGCGCCGGAATCGACCTCCGCTCTCGCCGCAGCCAGAGCCTCGGGCTCGACAGAGATCGTCACCCGCTCTTTCATACGCACCATCATACGCCGAGGTTAGGAGTTACCGTGCGCCTTGTGGCGCGCAGATCGTGCCAACTCCGCGCCGAGGCGCGAACGGAAGCTCAACCCAGATAGAGCTTGACCAGCTGGTCCCCGGCGAGCAGGCCGACGACGCCGCCGAGCGCCAGGAAAGGACCGAAGGGAACCGCCATCTTGCGGGCGCCGGAGCCGTGGCGGGCGATCAAGGCGAGGCCGACAACCGAGCCGATCAGCAGGGCGGCGAGGATCGCCGGGGCGACGGCGCGGCCGAGGAAGAGGCCCATCGTCGCCGCCAGCTTGACGTCGCCGAGCCCCATCCCGCGCGGGTAGGCGAGCGCGGTGAGGAAGAAGACGCCGCCGGCGGCGACGGCGGCGATCCCGCGCTCGGGAAGGCCGCTCGGATCGGTGGGGATCGCGATCGCCAGGCAGAGGATCGCCCCGGCGAGCAGCACCTTGTTGGGGATGATCCGCTGCTCGAGGTCGGTCAGGGTGACCGCCGCCAGCATCGTCAGGAAGACCAGCCCGATCGCCGCTTCGGCCGGCTCGTCGCGGTAGACGACGACGGTCGCGGCGAACAGGCACCCGAGCGCGAGCTCGGTCAGTGGGTAGCGGGCCGAGATCGGCGCTCCGCAGCAGCGCGCCCGGCCGCGCAGCAGGAGCCAGGAGACGACCGGGACGTTGTCGTAGGCGGCGATCTGGGCGCCGCAGCCGGGGCACTTCGAGCGCGGCCCGGCAACCGAGATGCCACGCGGGACCCGGTGAGCGACGGCGGTGGCGAAGCTGCCCGCAACCAGGCCCAGCAAGAACGCGAAAGCGACGACGGCTGCCATTGGGGCGGGAGTTCTACCCGAGGCGCCGGCCGGCCGGGCGGCGCGGCCGGGGATCAGGCCGGCGGCACGACCTTGAAGCGGCGCTTGGCGCCCTTCTTCTCCGCGTTGCCGGCGGCGTCGATCGCCCTGACGCGGACCACGTGCGGCTTGCGCTTCAGCTTGCGCACCCGCAACGGTGAGCTGCAGCGCTTCCACTTGCGCTTGTCGACCTTGCAGAAGAAGCTCGTGCCGGGGGCATCGCCGGTCGAGTCGCGAAAGCGGAAGATCGCGGTGCGCTTGCGGGTCTTCGAGGCCGGTCCCATCGTGATCTTGGTACGCGGGATCGTCGAGTCCTCGACGTAGAGGATCGGCGCCGAGCAGGGCGAGGCGCCGGCGGCGTTGGCGGCGACGCCGGAAAGGACGACGGCCACGTTGTCGACCACGGTCAGCTCGAAGCCGCTGGTGGCAAACGTCGCGGCGGCGCCCTTGGCGACCGGCTGGCCCTTGCACTCGGGATCGGCGTAGATCCTCACCGTGCTGGCGCTCGCGGGCGCGTTGCCGGTGACAACGGGGGTGTTGTCGTTGGCGAACCCACCGGGGATCGTGCGCAGGCGGGGAGGGCTCGGCGGGCCGGAGATCGGGTCGCCCGCGGTCGGCGGGAGGCCGGGGGTCGTCGGCGGGGTCGTCGGCGGTTCTTCCGCCGGGGGAAGTTCTTTCACGTGTTGGTACTGGATCGCGTTCGAGCAGCCCGACGGTCCCGATTCGTCGCTCTGGCGCGCCGAGACGACCGTGGTCGATTCGGGCGCGACCGTGATCTGGATCCCGTCGCCGTCGAGTTCGGCGGGCGAGCCTTCCGCGATCGGCGTGCCTTCGCAGCCAGCGCCCGCGTAGAGCGAAACCACGGTCTCGCCTTCGGCCGCGGTGGTGACCGGAGCGAACGCGGTGGTCGCTGCGAAGTCGACGGCGTGCGGGACGGACGAGATGATGACCCCGGTTGAGCTACCCCGAACCTGCGGGGTGAGGGTGACGTTCGGCGATTTCGGAGTGGTGCCGGTAAGGACCGGGGTCGCGGGTGCGGCCTGAGCGGAAGCGGTGACAATGAGAACTGAGGCAGTTGCCGCCAGCACCGAGAGTAGACACGCCAAGGGGCGGGCCGCGATGGCCCGCCCCTTGGTGTTAAGGCAGTTCGACCTAGTCATGCTGCATTGACCGGGCCTATCAGCCGCCCCAGTCGCCTTCCGTTGCCGGGGCGACCGCTTTCGGACAACCGCCTTCGCCGTCGGTCTCGCAGGTGAAGCTCAGGTCACCGCCGGTGTTGGTGATGTAGAAGTGGTTGCCGTTACTCGATTCTGAGTCGATTTTGTATACGTCGGTGTCCCCTTCGGTTACCGTCAGGTCCGCGCTGGCCAGCGTGGGCTCGATTTCTTCCAGAAGCGACACTTCGTTCGTGTACGTGTTGTTGTCCGTGAAGTACGTCTCAAGCGCGACCTGGGCGCTGTGTGCGTACTCCTTCGCCTTGGCGTCGCCGGCCTTGTCCTTCTGGTTGAAGAACGCCGGCAGGGCGATCGCGGCGAGGATGCCGAGGATGAGCATGACGACGAGAAGCTCGATCAGGGTGAACCCTGCCTCTTTGTCGCCGTTGAGCCGGGCTCCAATCTTTGCCCGGATGTTCTGGAGCAACATAGGTACCTCCTAGTGGACCTATCGTTTGCGCCAGAGCCCGGGTGATTGCCTTGACGGCTTCCGAGGCACTGGCATTGCGTTTGCACTGTCCTCATCGGCTCCAGATGCGCGACCTTTAGCGCTTGCAGGCGTGAATTCACGAAGTAGGAAAATTCGCCCCGAAATCAACAAAAGTGAGGTAACTCACTGGAAAAAAGTACCGATCCGGTCTCGGCGCCTAGGTAATTCTCGCGGTGTTTGCCGTACGAACGTCTAGAGCCCGGAACGCGGCAAAACGCTCAGCGAATATTTTCGTAGATGCTGAACATCGGTAGGTACATCGAGATCACGATGAACCCCACCATGCCGCCGACGAAGACGATCATGATCGGCTCGATCAGGGCCGTGAGAGCCTTCACCTTTGCGTCCACCTCGGCCTCGTAGAAGTCGGCGACTTTCGACATCATCGGCTGCAGCTGGCCGGTTTCCTCGCCGACCGCCATCATGTGCCCGACCATCGGCGGGAATATCTCGTTGGCCTCGATCGGCCCGGAGAGGGTGCCACCGCGCTTGACCGAGGCGTAGACGTCGTCCATCGCCTGCTCGAGGACGACGTTGCCGGAGGTTTCTCCGGTCAGCTTGATCGCCTGCAGCATCGGCACGCCGGCCGAGACCGAGCCGGCGAAGGTTCGCGACCACCGGGCCAGCGCCACTTTCTGGATCACGTCGCCGATCTTCATCGGGATTCGCAATTTGAACCGATCCCAGATCTCGTGCCCGCGATCGGTCTGCTTGCCCTTGACGAACCCGACCACGATCAGCGCGATCGCCGGGATCAGGATGTACCAGGAGCCGGTGATCAGTTCGGAGGCGCTGACGCACATCTGCGTCGGCAGTGGCAGCGAGGCGCTGGTTTCCGGGTTTTCTTCGGCCAGCTCTTCGAAGATCCCGGCGAAGACCGGGATCACGAAGGCGACGATCGCGATTAGGACGACCACGGCGAAGCCGAAGACCAGGGCCGGGTACATCATCGCCGATTTGACCTGGCGCCTGAGCGCGTCCTGTTTCTCCACCTGGAAGGCGATCCGGTCGAGGACTTCGTCGAGCCGCCCGGACTGCTCGCCGGAGCGGACCATCGCCCGGAACAGCCGGTCGAAGACCTTCGGGTAGCGCTCCATCGCCTGCTCCAGGGTGCTGCCCGCCTCGACGTCGGCGCGGACGCCGGCGATCGCCTCGCGGATCTGCTCGTCCTGGGTCTGGTCTTCGAGGGTCTGCAGGGTGCGCAGCATCGGCATCCCCGAGGCGACCAGGGTCGCGAACTGGCGCGAGAAGACCGCCAGCTCGCGTTTGTCGACCCCCTGCCACTTCTTGAAGAAGTCCTCGACGTTGATCGGGCTTGACTTCTCGCTGACGTCGAGCACGATCAGGCCGCGCTGGCGCAGCTGCTCGCCGACCACGGCCTTGGACTCGGCCTCGATCTCGCCGGCGGACGTGGTGCCCGCCAGATCCATCGCGCGGAACTCGAAGGTCGTCGCCGCGGCCATCTAGGCGCTGCCTCCAGGCTGCGCGTAGACCGGCGGCGGGGCGCCGTCGGTGGCGGTCGCGGCGCTGGCGGCGTCCGGGGGTGGACCGCCGAGCAGGCGGCTGAGCTCCTCCGGAACCGAGGCGCGCTGTTCGGCCAGGGCGCGGCTGATCTTGCCGGTCCGCACGAGCCGGGCGAGGTCGGCGTCCATCGTCTGCATCCCGACCGCGCCGGAGGTCTGCAGGGCGCCGTAGATCTGGTGCGTTTTTCCCTCGCGAATCAGGTTGCGGATCGCCGGGGTGGGGATCAGCACCTCACAGGCGACGACCCGGCCCTTGCCGTCGATCGTCGGCAGCAGCTGCTGGGTGACGATGCCCTGCAGGGCGATCGAGAGCTGGGTCCGCACCTGGCCCTGCTGCTCGGAGGGGAAGACGTCGATGATCCGGTCGACGGTCTGGGCGGTCGACTGCGTATGCAGGGTGGCGAAGACCAGGTGACCGGTCTCGGCCGCGGTCAGGGCGGTCGAGATCGTCTCCAGGTCGCGCATCTCGCCGACCAGGATCACGTCGGGGTCCTGGCGCAAGGCGGCCCGCAAGCCCAGCGCGAAATCGGGCGCGTCGGAGCCGATCTCACGCTGGTTGACGATCGACTTTTTGTGCCGGTGCAAGAACTCGATCGGGTCCTCGATCGTGAGGATGTGGTCCTCGCGCTCGCTGTTGATGACGTCGATCATCGCCGCCAGGGTCGTGCTCTTACCCGACCCGGTGGGGCCGGTGACGAGCACGAAACCGCGCGG
>JBFXEM010000013.1:0-13900 GCA_050180135.1 Solirubrobacterales bacterium
GCTGGATGAGATGCGTGGCCGCTCCTGGTGGCACCGCCGCGCCGTCGACTGCATCACCAGCTACTGGATCTACCAGCACCTCGGCAACCTCTCGCCGGACGAGCTCGACAACCGCGAGGTCTACCGGAAAGCCCGCGGCAACCAGCAGGCTTCGGAGGTGATCCGCAGCTGGGCCGACGCGATCGACGTCGACGCGTCCGGCTCCCGCTGGAGCTTCCACCGCGACTTCGGCCGCACCCGGGCTGTGTTCATCGATTCGCGCGCCGGTCGCGTGCTCGAAGCGGACAAGCGGGCGATCGTCGACGCGCGAGAGTGGGAGTGGATCGTCGAGCACTGCAGCGGCGACTTCGACCATCTGCTGCTAGCGACGACCGTGCCGTTCCTGCTCTCGCCCGCCTTCGACCGGCTCGAGGCCTGGAACGAGCGCCTCTGCGAGGGCGTCTGGGGCTCGCGTATCGCGAGAGGCAGTGAGCTCTTGCGGCGCGAGGTCGACTTCGACCACTGGGCCGCCTTTCAGGACTCTTTCGCGCAGATGAGGGATCTGCTCGCCGCGGTGGCGAGGGGCGAGCACGGCATGCCTCCGAAGTCGATCGTCGTCCTCTCCGGCGACGTCCACCACGCCTACCTCTGCGAGCTGGGACTGCCAGGCGACGCCTCAGACCGCAGCCCGATCTACCAGGCAGTCTGCTCTCCCTACCGAAACCCGCTCGAAGAGAAAGAGCGGCGGGTCGTCCGGGCCGCGTTCGGGCGTCCGCTCAGCTGGCTCTGTTCGACCCTCGCGAGGATGGCCGGCGCTCCCGACCCAGGCTGTCGCTGGCGACTGCTCGAGGGGCCCTGTTTCGACAACCAGGTCTCGACCCTGACCGTCGACGGAGACCAGGCGACCTTGCGTCTCGAGCGGACCGCACCCGGCGAAACCGACGCCCAGGCCCTGCTGCCGTCCTATGAGCGGCAACTCACAGCTTCCCAACCTTCCTCGCAACCGACCAAATCCACCAAGGAGCTCATGTGACCATCGTCTGGATCATCATCGTCATCGTCCTCGTCCTGCTGGCAATCGCCCTCTTCCGCCGGGTCTCCTAGGGGTTGCCGCGGCAGGCACCCTGACAGGGGGCCCCTCCCAGATGATCTTCGAGTTCCAACGCGAACTGAGCAACGGCGAATGGAAGGCGCTCGGGTTGTCCCGGACGGGCACCGACGCCTTCGATCTCGCTGCGGCCGCCGCGGCGCTCCAGGCAACCTGGGAGGGGCCCCTGCCGGCCGGGTCCTACCGGGTGCGCTCGCCGCAGGGCGCGAGCCGATGGCGTTACGCCCGGGTCGGCCGCGCGGGGGAGTTCGTCCTCGTCGACGAGTGACTGCGCTTCGTCGCTCCCAACGTCCGATCCGGGAGCCGAAGCTCCAAGCTCAGCGATCGCCCCCGCCGCGGCGCGGCCGCAACGGGGGCGGCTTGCGGTAGGTCGGCGGAGTCGCCGAGAGCCGGATTGGGTTGCGGGTCAGCTCGACGCTACCCCCGTCCTCGCGGGGAATGGCGACCGTCGGCTCGAGTCCGATTCGCTCGGCCAGCGCGAAGGCCGCCGCGAGGTCGTTGACGACGCCGGCGGGGACGCGGCGCGCGGTCAGCTCTACCGCCCACTCGCTCGCCGGCCGCGAGGCGAGCGCGGCGCGCAGCCGCTCGGCCAGCGCCTCGCGGTTCTCGACCCGGGCCGGGTTGGTCGCGAAGCGGGGGTCGGTGGCCAGCCCGGGGTCCCCGATCACCTCGCAGAGCAGCTCGAACTGGCGGTCGTTGCCGACCGCGAGGACGAGCTCGCCGGCGCCGGTCGGGAAGAGCTCGTAGGGGGCGATGCTGGGGTGGCGGTTGCCCATCCGGGCCGGCACCTCGCCGGCGACCGTGTAGGCGGAGCCCTGGTTGACGAGTGCCGCCAACAGCGCCGAGTAGAGGTCGACCTCGACCAGCTGCCCCTCCCCCGTCGCTTCGCGGTGGCGCAGGGCGGCGAGGATCCCGACCGCGGCGAAGAGGCCGGCGAGGACGTCGACCAGAGCGACCCCGACCTTGGTCGGCTCGCCGCCGGGCTGGCCGGTGATGCTCATCAGCCCCCCGAGCGCCTGGATCAGCAGGTCGTAGCCGGGCAGCGCCGCCCCACCGCCGCTGCCGAAGCCGGTGATCGAGCAGTAGACGAGGCCCGGGTTGGCGGCGGCCAAGGTCGCGTGGTCGAGGCCGAGGTCGGCCATCAGCCCGGGACGGAAGTTCTCGACCACCACGTCGGCCTCGGCGGCCAGCCGCCGCGCCAGCTCGAGGTCGGCGGGGTCGCCGAGATCGAGGACGATGCTGTCCTTGTTGCGGTTGACCGACTGGAAGTACGTCGCCTCGCCGCGCTCGTCGTAGGGCGGACCCCAGGAGCGGGTTTCGTCGCCGACCCCGGGCCGCTCGACCTTCGTCACCGCGGCACCGAGGTCGCCCAGCATCATCGTCGCGAAGGGCCCCGCGAGCACGCGGGAGAAGTCCAGCACCCGCAACGGCCCCAGGGCCGAATCGCTCGTGTATTCTGACGAATCCTCGATCTTCGAAAACCTAGCATCAAGGAGCCCGATGTCCTCCAGCGCCGCCCCGCCCGAGATCCGCCCCGCCGACTTCCTCGCGATCGATCAACTGCTCTCCGACACCGAGCGTGACATCCGCGACACCGTGCGCGCTTTCGTCGCCGACAAGGTCACTCCCAAGGTCGGCGAGTGGTTCGGGACCGAGGAGCTGCCGCTGCTCGAGCTGGCCGCCGAACTGGGCAAGCTCAATCTGCTCGGGATGCACCTGGAGGGCTACGGCTGCGCCGGCACCTCGGCAACCGCCTACGGGCTCGCCTGCATGGAGCTGGAGGCCGGCGACTCCGGGATCCGCAGCCTCGTCTCGGTCCAGGGCTCGCTGGCGATGTTCGCGATCTGGCGCTGGGGCTCGGAGGAGCAGAAGCAAGCGTGGTTGCCCCGCATGGCTTCGGGCGAGGCGCTCGGCTGCTTCGGGCTGACCGAGCCCGACGCCGGCTCGGACCCGGGCGCGATGCGCACCCGCGCCCGCAAGGACGGCCCCGACTGGATCCTGCACGGGCAGAAGATGTGGATCACCAACGGCTCCGCCTCCGAGGTCGCGGTCGTCTGGGCCCACACCGACGAAGGGGTGCGCGGCTTCCTCGTTCCCAAGGGGACCAAGGGCTTCACGACCCAGGACATCCACGGCAAGCTCAGCCTGCGCGCCTCGCTCACCTCCGAGCTCCTGCTCGACGACGTGCGCCTGCCGGCCGACGCCGTGCTGCCCGGGGTGAGCTCGCTGAAAGGGCCGCTCTCCTGCCTCAACGAGGCCCGCTTCGGGATCGTCTTCGGGGCCGTCGGCGCCGCCCGCTCCTGCTATGAAGCCGCGCTCTCCTACGCGCTGGAGCGCGAACAGTTCGGCAAGCCGATCGCCTCCTTCCAGATCCAGCAGCAGAAGCTCGCCTACATGGCGATGGAGGTAAACCGCGCGGCCCTGCTCGCCCTGCACCTGGGGCGGATGAAGGACGGGGGCACGCTGCGCCCCGAGCACGTCAGCATGGGCAAGCTGGCCAACGTCAACGCCGCCCTCGACGTCGCCCGCTCCGCCCGCCAGGTGCTCGGCGCCAACGGGATCACGCTCGAGTATCCGGTGATCCGCCACATGAACAACCTCGAGACCGTGCTCACCTACGAGGGCACCGCCGACGTCCACGCGCTGGTGATCGGCGGCGCCGTGACCGGGATCCAGGCGTTCCGGTGAGCGGCGGCCGGGCGGGCACCGTCGACGCCGTCGGCTCGGGCGGGCCCGGGACGATCGCCCAGCACGCGGTCGAAGGGCTGCGGCGGGCGCTGATCGCCGGCGAGCTGGCGCCCGGCGACCGGGTCCGCCAGGAGGAGCTGGCGGAGTCGCTGGGGATCAGCCTGGCACCGGTCCGCGAAGCGCTGGCGACCCTCGAGCAGGAGGGTCAGGTCAGCTACCGCCCGCGCCGCGGCTACTTCGTCACCGAGCTGGAGATCGAGGACGTGCGGGAGATCTACGAGCTGCGCGCCCTGCTCGAGGACCGAGCGGCACGGCGGGCGCTGCCGCTGCTCGACGAGGACGCGCTGGGGCGGATCGAGCTGGCCGCCCGCGACTGCGCCGACGCCGCCGGCGAGGGCGACGTCGCCGCCGAGCTGGAGGCCAACCGGCGCTTCCACTTCGCCGTCCTCGGCGCGCCCGGCCAGCTGCACACGCTGCGGCTGATCCGGCTGCTCTGGGACTCGACCGAAACCTACCGCGCCCTCTACTACAACTCGCCCAAGGCCCGCGAGGAGTCCCTGCGGGCCCACGACCGCATCTTGGCGGCGATCCGCGAGCGCGACGCCGACCACCTCGTCGCCGAGCTCGGCGCCCACCGCGAGCAGGCGCTGGAGCGGATGGCGGGGATCCTCGGCGCCTGAGGCCGCGGCCGATCCGGGCCGCGCGGGGCGCGAGCGCCTCGAGCGGTACAGGGCTATGGCTACGATCTCCCCATGAGCAGCCAGCGCGTCCCCGGTGGCGTCGTCCACAAGCTGCCCGCGGACCTGCGGTCGGCGCTGATCGCCGACTCCGCCGTCCTCGACAAGTGGAAGGACATCACTCCCCTCGCCCGCAACGAGTTCATCTGCTGGGTCGAGGACGCGAAAAAAGAGGCGACCCGGGAACGGCGGATTCGCCGCACCCGGGAAGAGCTGGAAGAAGGCATGCGCCGGCCCTGCTGCTGGCCGGGGTGCAAGCACCGGGAGAGGAACGGAGCGGCCACCCGGTAACGCTTTCCTTCCCCGCAACCAAGTAGGGGCATGGAGACCGAGAGAGCGTTGTCCGACCCGCCGAGCTCGCTCAGCCGTCACATGCGCCTGGTCGTCGCCCGCGAGCACGGCGTCGGCCCCGAGGAGCTGCGGTGGATCGGGACGGACGCCGACCTCTTCGAGGTGTTCTACCGCGAGCACGTCGAGAACGTGCAGCGATTCGTCGCCCGCCGGATCGGCGACCGCGAGCGCGCGGCGGATCTGACCGCGGAGATATTCCTGGCCGCGATCGACTCGGCGCACCACTACCGGCCGCGCCGCGGGGAACCGCGCGCCTGGCTGTTCGGGATCGCCCGGACGCTGCTCGCCAGCGAGCGGCGCCAGCGGGGTCGCGAGCGGATCGGCCAGGAGCGGCTGCGCGGCTCCGTCCTGCTCGACGAGGAGGACGCGGCGCGGATGGACGCGCGGCTCGACGCCGCCGCCCAGGCGCGCCATCTCTACGCGGCGATGGACCGCCTCTCCGAAGTCGAGCGGGCGGTGCTGGAGCTGGTCGCGATCGACGAGTTGACGGTCGCCGAGGCGGCGGCCGCGGCCGGCGTGCGGCCGGTCACCGCCCGCGTGCGCCTGCACCGGGCCCGGCGCAAGCTGCGCAGCGAGCTCGAGGACGCGGCAAGCGAACAAACCCAAGACGAGGAGAGCTGACAATGGACGAGCAGAGGGGCCCGAGCAACGACTTCGAGGAGCGGCTGCTGGCGCAGCTGCGAGCCGTCGTAGACGAGCGCGACGCGACCGCCGATGGCGCCGCGGCCGAACCGGCCCCCGCCTGGAGGCGCGGTCCGCGCCTGGCGCTCGGCGGCGGCGTCGCCCTCGCCGCCGTCGCGGCCGGGCTGATCGTCGGCGCCGGCGGCGACAACACCCCGGCCGCCTACGCGGTCGAGCCGCAGCCCGGCGGCGGCGTCAAGATCGAGATCTACAACCTCGGCGACCCCGAGGGGGTCGAAGAGGCCTTGGAGGAAGCCGGCGTCAACTCCCAGGTCAACTTCCTCGAGGCCGGGATGACCTGCCGCGAACCGCACTACACGCCGTCGATCGCGACCTACCGGACGCTGCAGGAGCACCAGCCCCAGCCGCAGCCGTGGGCCGGCTTCAACTACGAAAGCTTCGACGGGCCGCTGACGATCGCGATCGGCGATTACCAGCAGCGGGTGGAAATGGACGAGGATCTGCACGAGGCCTACCGTCAGGGCGACCGCGACTTCTCCGACGCGCCCAGCTTCGTGATCGATCCGGCCGGGTTGGGGCCCGACCAGACGCTGGTGATGACGAGCGCACCAACCCCCGCGGGCTACGAGCAGCCGCTCCCCGAGGGCGCGGACCAGCAGGGGCTCCGCTACGTCCCCTCCGACGAACAGGTCGACACCGTCGGGCAGGTACGGGTCGCCGAAGGCGAGGTCGAGGCGTGCGAACCGGTCCCGACGGCGGGCGGCGAAGCGCCGATCCGCGCGCCCATTGGCGGCTGGGACTTCGGCGACACCCCGTACGCCGGCTGGGGCTTCGGCTCCGGGCCCGCCGCCGACCGCTAGGCGCGGCGCGGGTTCGTCCCCTCAACCGGGTTCGCCGCTTTAGTCGCGGCCCGGATTGTCAGATAGTGTCCCGAGCATTCAGAGATCTCTAGATCGCGGGAGGTGCCCCCGATGCCGGCAGTAGAGGTGGCGGCGGGGACGATCGAGTACGAGGACAGTGGTGGCAGCGGCCCCGTCCTCGTCCTGCTCCACGGCCTGATCATGGACGGCTCGCTCTGGCGCGACGTCGTCCCCAAGCTCGCGCCCGAGTACCGCTGCATCCTCCCGACCCTGCCGCTCGGCGCGCACCGCCAGCCGATGCGCGCGGACGCCGACCTCTCGATGGGCGGGATCGCGAACATCCTCGGCGAGTTCCTCGAGCGGCTCGACCTGCGCGACGTGACTGTGGTCCTCAGCGACTGGGGTGGCCCGTTCCTGCTCATCGGCAGCGAGTGGGACGAGCGCATCGCGCGCCTGGTGGTGACCAATTGCGAGGCCTTCGACAACGTGCCCCCGCAAGGGGCGGCGCGGGCGCTGCCCTACGTGGCGAGGATTCCCGGCGGCGTCGCGATGGCCCTGCTGCCCTTCCGCTTCGACCGCCTGCGGCGCCTGCCGATGACCTACGGGCCGCTGAGCAAGACGCGCGTCCCGCGCGAGGTGATGGACCGGTGGTTCGGGCCGTCGCTGCAACAGCGCGCGGTGCGCCGGGACCTGAGGAAGTACCTCCTCAGCGCCCACCAGGGCCGCCGGGAACTGGTCGCGGCGACGAAACCGCTCGGCCGCTTCAACCGCCCGGTTCTCGTCGCCTGGGCGCCGGAAGACAGCCTCATGCCCCACCGCCACGCCGAGCAGCTGGTGGAACTCTTCCCCCAGGGGCAGCTGGTCGAGGTCGACGACTCCTACACCCTGATCCCGCAGGACCAGCCCGACCTGCTCGCCAGCCACATGCTCGAGTTCCTGCGCTCCCCAGCCGCCGCTTAGGCGCGGGGAACTTGATCTGCAACGCCGGCGCCGAGCCGGACATACAGAGGTAGATGGCGGCCAGTCAGATCGAGAACAGGGATGCGCTCGCGCGCGAGCTGGCCCAGGTCCGCTTCGGCCAGCTCTACCGCGATCAGGGGCGGGCGATCCTCGCCTACGCGCTGCGGCGGGTCGAGGACCCCGAGGACGCGGCCGACGTCGTCGCCGAGACCTTCCTCGTCGCCTGGCGGCGCCTCGACGAGGTGCCGATGGACCCGGGGGCGAGGCTGTGGCTGTTCGCGGTGGCGCGGCGCGTCCTCGCCAACCTGCACCGGGCCGAGCGGCGGCGGACCCGGCTGGGGGAACGCATCGCCGAGACCCTGCGGACGGAGCTGGCAAGCGGGCCGGCGCCGCGGGGCGAGGCGGCGGAGGTGCTGCGGGCGATGGGCGAGCTGGGCGCGGACGATCGCGAGCTGCTCCTGCTCGTCTCCTGGGAGGAGCTCTCGCCGGGCGAAGCGGCGAAGGTGCTGGGGGTCTCCGCGCTCGCCGCCCGCAGCCGCCTGCACCGGGCGCGGCGGCGGCTGCGGGCGCTGCTGGAGCAACGCGAAGAATCCGGGAGTGGCTCCACCGAGCTCGAGATGGAGGAAGCACGATGAAGACACACGATCTGCAACGAACGCTGGGCGCCGCCGACCCCGTCGGTCGCGGCCGGCTCGACGGGATCGACTTCGGGGCAATGGAAGCCGACCTGCTCGCCGACCTCGAGACCGAGTTCGCGCCGCTGCTCGAATCCGCGGCGCCGCGCTCGCGCCGCCGGCCCGGGCGCCGCTTCGTTCTCGCCTTCGGCTCGGCGGTCCTCGCGCTCACGCTCGCCGCCGCCTTCTTTCTCGCCGGAGGCGGCTCGGAGCGGGGCTCGCGCGCCTGGGGCTCCGAGCTCGTCCGCTTCGCCGAGGCGACGCCGCTGCTGCTGCTCGAAGGCCCCGGCTGGCGGGTCCATGACGTCGCCGAGTACGGCGGCGGCGAAGGGACGATGGAATTCATCACCGGCAGGCCGCTCCCCCCCGAAACCCTCACCGCGACGGGCAACGTCGAAACCGGGCAGTACGTGAGCGGCCTGGCCCCGGCCGCGGTGCGGCAGCGAAAGGTCGACCTGCGCTGGAGCCGCGGAAGCCTGCCGGAAACGCTCGCGTTTGCCCGCCGGTCCTATCACCCGCACGGCCAGCACTGGACCACGGCGCCGGTGCTGGAGACGACCGCCCAGGTCGACACTCGGGCCGAGGTCTACCTCAACCAGGGCGGCCCCGGCGACCGCCAGATGACCGCGCTGTGGTCCGAAGAGGGGTACGTGCTCGAAATGCGAGCCGCGGTCGCCGACCTCGCCGCGATGGAAGAACGGCTCGAGTGGATCACCCGCGTGGACTCGCAGACCTGGCTCGACGCGATGCCGGCGAGCGTCGTCAAGGCCGCCGACCACGACGCCACGGTGCGGGAGATGCTGCGTGGGATCCCGCTGCCGGACACCTTCGCGCCTTCCCGCATCCCCGACGAAGGCCTGACGACCAACCGCGGACAGGTCGCCGGGGCCGTCACCGGCACCGTCGCCTGCCTCTGGTTCCGCCAGTGGGGAACGGCGCGCAGAACCGGCGACGCTGCGAGCAAGCTCGAAGCCGAACGGGCGATGGCCACCTCCAAGCGCTGGCCGATCCTGCGTGAGATATCGAAGGACGGCGCCTACCCACTGACGATCTGGCAGCTGGCCGCGGCGATGCCGAGCGGGGAATGGCGCCGCGGCTGGCGGCTGCTGCCCCACGCCGAAGCCCTCGGCTGCGCCCGCCTGGGTATCCCCGTCCTGCCCTGGAAGCAGCGGCGCCAGAACGAACGCGGGGGGATCTAGCTGCCACCCCCGCTGCGACGTTGACGACCCCTGAGGTGGGTCAATGTCGCAAGCGCCTCCTACGAGCGGGGTCTTCGCCGCGGGTCGCCCGGGGACGGACGTCAGATAGCCAGGGCGGTGGCGAACACAGCGCAGGCGCCCGTTCCCGGCGCCGCCCCCGGTTTGAGCGAGCTGGCGTCGAAGCTGAGGGTGACGATCCTGGCGGGGGTGCGCGCGACGATCGTCCCGGTCGCACCGACTTCGGAGCCGGAGGAGACGGTGGCGATGACGTTGCCGTCGCCTTCGAACTGGCCGCGGCGGGCTTCGGTGCCGTTGGTGGCGTAGGCGTAGCCGGTGCGGCTGGCGCCGATCACGCGCAGGATCATCGCGCTGAGACCGGCGTTGTATTCGCAGGTCGCGCGCACGGTGACACCGGCGATCGTGAGGACGTCGGCGACGCAGGAGACGGAGAGGCTGCAGCCGGAGAAGTTGCGGTCGATGTAGCCGACCTGGCTGCTGCTGACGAAGCTGCTGGCCGTGCTGCCGCCCAGCATTTCGGAGTTGGCCGCGAGGTCGGCTTTGGTTGCCAGGTCCGCTTTCGCCGCGGCGGCGGCTTTGGTCGCGAACGCGGCGCTGGTCGCGCTGGCGGCCCGGTCGGCGCTGAGCGCCGTCGGCACCGGCCCCAGCGTGCGGCTGTCAACCTTGGCGCCGGTGATCGTGCCGTCCTTGATCTTGGCCCCGGTCACCGCGCCCGCTTTCAGCTGCGCGGTGCCGACGCTCTTGGCCGGAAGGCGGGCGGCCGCGTAGGCGCCGCCGCCGAGCAGCACGAAGAGGCAGATCGTCGAGATCACGTTGGCGTAGCTGAGGTGTCGCCGAGCTGACAGCATCGAGGTCTTCTCGACCTCGATGACCGGCGCCTTTAGAGGTGCACGCTCGCGGGCGGCAAGCCTCAGCCCGGCTGTGGCGTCGCCGGCCGCTCCTGGGAGCATCCTGGTACCCGGGACTACCACGATGCTCCAGGCGTATCGGCGGCCTGGGTTCGGACTGGGCCGACGGCGTCAGGTCGCCGGCCAGCGGTCCTTGACCATCGCGCCGTCGCCGCCCTCGGGCTTGTGCCCGCCGACCGCGATGACGACCATGCCCTCGGGACCGGCGTCGAGGCCGCGCACGACCTCGGGGGCGACCCGGACCACGTCCCACTGCTTCAGCTCGATCCGCTCGTCGTCGAGCTTGATCGCGCCCGAGCCCTCGACGACCACGTAGGCCTCCTCCTGCTCGCCGTGGCTGTGGCCGTCGCTGGAGGTGAAACCGGGGGCGAGCCGCTCGTAGGTGACGCCGAGCTCCTCGGAGTCGAGGTACTTGCGAGCGATGCGGATCTCGAACTGGTCGCTGCCGCCAGGCTCGATATCCATCAGGTTCTTGACCGCGTAGCGGGACACGGGAGAGAGTCTAGGGTGCAAGTCCTACTCCACCCCCCCCGAAAGGACCCCCATGCCGCTCGCGGACGTCAGCTTCGGCGAACTCCTCCTCACCGTCTTCTGGATCTTCCTCTTCGTCGCCTGGATCTGGATCCTGGTCGCGATCATCACCGACCTCTTCCGCAACCACGAGATGTCCGGCGGGGTGAAGGCGGCCTGGGTCCTGCTGCTGGTCCTGATCCCGTTCGTAACCGGGCTGATCTACCTGATCATCCACGGCGACGAAATGCGCGCGCGGGAGCTCAAGGCGGAGGCCGACACGAAAGCGCACTTCGACGAGTACGTGCGCGAGCAGGCGCAGGCCGGCTCCCCCGCCGACGAGCTGCACAAGCTCAACGAGCTGAAGGAAAAGGGCGCGATCTCGGCTGAGGAGTTCGACCAGGCGAAGGCGAAGCTGCTCTCCTGAGCCGCCGGCGCCGAGGCGCGCCGGCGCCGAGTTCCTAGGAGGGATTGGCGAAACCCGGGTCTGCGATCCGGCGAGCGCCGGACCAAGCGGGGCAAGGACGCAGGGAGGCCGAATAGCAGCGCTATTTGGCCGACCGAGGACGCAGAACCGCGCCGTGTCCGCCGCCGCCGGGCGCGGGCGGGGGTTTCGCCAATCCCTCCTAGTAGGTGCTGAACCCGGCGCCGGTGCGCTTGATGATCACCACCGCTTTGCCTTTGACGACGCAGCTGCGGATCGAGGAGGAGACCCGGGAGGCGCCGGCGCCGCCGAAGGAGGCCTTGCCGCAGCCGCCGCCGATCGTCACCGTCCGCCGCATCGTCTCACCGACCTTGAGCCCGTGGAACTGCCAGTCGGTGGCGCCCAGCGGCGCCAGGATCCCGGCGTAGGGATCGGCGTGCCAGCCCTTGGTCGATTCGCCTTGGGTCTCGATCTTGGGGCGCTGGTCGCTGCAGGAGGGCGTCTGCGGGGTCGCCTTGGTGCGGAAGATCATCACCTGGGTCGGGGTCGCCAGCGGCGTCGGGTCGTCGACACCACGTTCTTCTTTGACCGGGCCGATCCCAACCCCCAGCTTCGAGCGCAGCTTCTTCTTGCAGGTCGGTTCCGGCGGCTCGGCTGCCGGCGTGTTCGGGGGGCAGTAGTTGCTGGTCTGCCAGCCCGAGAGCTCGGTCGTGACCGTCGCCTCGCCGGCCATCACCGGGTACATGACCACCCTGCCGTTGACGATCCCCACCTTTGCCGCCTGCGGGCGGCCGAGCTCGAAGGTGAGGCTCTCGTCGATCGTCTTCGCGTAACCCGGCGTGCAGGATTTGGTGGTGTCGAAGGTCCACTTGTAGTCGAGGTAGCCGACGGCGTCGACCGTTACCGGAAACTGGGTCACTTTCGCGGTTTTGACCCCTTTCGGCAGCTTCACCGCCGCGCCCGCAGCGGGCAGCAGAAGGGCAACGGAGAGGACCGCGAGGGCGAGGGGAAGAAGCAGTCGTTTCGGCATCGACCGAGTATCGCGGCAACGGCCCGCGAGCGCATCGGGGAAACCACGTATCAGCACAGCGCTGGCCGAATGGCCTAGGGATGATGTCGTCGTGAGCGACGCGAGCTTCCGCATGCGGGCCTTCGAAGCCCTGACCTTCTGGCTGCGGCCGGCCTTCGTGCTGCGCGTGGCGCACCGCTTCCAGCGACTGGCCGGGTTCGACCGCGCCGTCGGCCTCGCCGCCAGCGCGCTGGTGGCGCTGATCCCGCTGACGATCGTGGTCGGCTCGCTGCTCTCGCGAGTCGACGGCCGCGACGCGGCGCAGCGGCTGATCGACCGCTACGACCTCAGCGGCGGCGGCGCCGAAGCGGTCCGCGACGCGCTCGCGCCGGCCACCGGCACCTCGGTCGACGTCAGCCTCTTCGGCCTGTTGCTGCTGGTCCTCGCGGTGCTCGCCTTCACCCGCGCCGCCCAGCGACTGGTCGAGCAGACCTGGGAGCTGAGCCCGCTCAGCGTCCGCAACACCGTCAACGGCCTGATCTGGATTGCCGGGCTCGGCGCCTACGCGATCCTGGCCGGCTGGATCCGCGGGCTGGTCGGGGGCGGGCCGGCCGAGCTGGTCGCCACGCTCGCGGTCGCCCCGCTCACCTTCGTCTTCCTCGTCTGGGGCGGCTGGCTCCTCAGCGGCCGCCGCCTGCTGGCCGACCGCCTGCTGCCGTTCGGGTTCGTCGGCGCGATCCTCTTCGCCGGCTACTCGATCGCCGCCGACGTCTACGTCCCCCACCTGTTCAGCTCCTACGCAACCCGCTACGGGGTGATCGGCGCCGCCTTCGCGATGATCGCGGCGCTGTTCGGAGCGATGGTCTGCGTCGTCGTCGCGGCCGCGGTCGGGCGCGAGTTCGGCGACGAGCTGGCGCGGGTGCGCCGCGGCGAGCGGCCGCCCGAACACGAGGTGCAGCGCGAATGGGACGCAGTCGTCAACGAGGCGCGCTCGCGCTGGGCGGGTCTGCGCGAGCAGCTCGCGGCGAACCGGCGTCGGTTCACCGACCGCCGCCGGTAGCGCCCGTCGCGTTGAGCTGCCGCGCCACCCGCACGGCGGCGGTGCGCTCGTAGAAGTCGACGGCGACGATCGCCCCTTCGGCGCCGCGCTCGCGCATGCAGGCGCGCACCCGCTGGCGCAGCAGCGGGGCACGGCCGATCGCCGCGTTCAGCCGCGGGCTCGGCGGAAAGGGCGGGATCCAGTGGTTGATCAGCAGCAGCGGTGCGCCCGGCTCGCCGCGGAAGGCGTCGCAGCTGAGCTGGCCGGGCCGGCGCGCGCCGAGCGGGGTGTCGCCGACGTAGGTGAAAGCGGGCATGAACCAGGGCGGGTCGCCGCCGTGCTCCTCGGAGAAGACGAGCAGGTGCTTGCCGCGGTCGAGCAACTGCCCCAGGGTCGGCAGCGGCCCCGAGGACGGTAGCCGCGCCGCCATCGAGGCCAGCCCGGCCCGGGTGAAGGCGCGCTCGATCGCCGCCGGCTCGACGTAGTCCTCGACGATCACGAGGAGGACCTGGCCGGGGTTGCGCTCGAGGAACTCGCGGATCGCCACCAGTTCACGGGCCAGCGGCTCGGCCCCGAGCTCGCAGAGCGTGTGACACAGGAAGAGCTCGCGCGCCCCCGGCGGAGCCGCGCCGCCGACCTGGCCGGCGGCGCCTTCGGCCGCTTCGAGCGCCGCCGGCGGCAGCGCGTCGGCGGCCTTGTTCGGCCGCCCGCCGCTCGCCCCCAGGTCGGTCCAGACCAGGTTGGAGTTGGGGCGGCGAATCCCGTAGTGGACGTCGATCAGCAGGCCCCGGATC